>JAIRRD010000190.1 GCA_031256155.1 Holophagales bacterium | reverse complement strand
ATTTACTTGTAAATCATGGTCATGTATAGCTTGTAGACGTTTTTTCTACGCCGTTAAGCGAACAGTACTAAAGCTAAAATTGCTATGATGTAAATTTGGGGTTGTTAATCAATTCCGTTCTTTTTGAGGAGGTTTCATGTATGTAGGAAAGATTGTCACTAGCGCGATGCTGGTAGCCATACCAATACTGTTTCAGCCCCTTGGCGCTCAGTCCTTTGAGGTGAAAACGCATACGCTGAAAAATGGTATGAAAATTCTGGTGCAGGAAGACCACGCTATTCCCAACGTGGCTTTTTACACTTTTTTCAAAATCGGTTCCCGCAACGAAAGACCTGGAACCACTGGCATATCGCACTTTTTTGAACACATGATGTTCAATGGGGCAAAGAAAAACGGCCCCGGTGAGTTTGATCGTGCGATGGAGAGCTTGGGCGGCCACAATAACGCCTATACCTCAAATAATATAACTGCGTACCAGGATTGGTTTCCGTCTGGAGAAGTCAATCTCGAAAAAGTCTTTGATTTGGAAGCCGACCGCATCCGTGATCTCTCGTTTGACCCGGAAGTTATTGAATCAGAGCGCGGCGTTGTTGCCAATGAGCGGCGCATGAGCGTTGAAAACAACAATGACGGCATTTTGCGTGAGCAGTTGTCGGCGACAGCCTACATCGCCCATTCGTATATGTGGCCTGTCATTGGCTGGATGAGTGATATTCAAAGTTGGAAGATGGAAGACCTGAAAAGACACTGGGAGATGGGGTACGCACCAAATAACGCGACTGTGGTGGTAGTGGGTGATGTTAAGGCCAGTGAAGTGATACGTCTGGCCGAAAAGTACTTTGAACCAATCCCGGCTCGCGATCTGCCTCCCCCTGTCACGACCGTAGAGCCGCCACAGTTGGGTGAGCGCCGGACTGTAGTTCGCAAGCCTGCCCAACTGCCAATTCTGTTCGTGGCTTACCACATACCGCAGGCAGACCACTCCGACTATTACGCATTGACACTTCTCGACAACATTCTCAGTTATGGCAACAGTTCCAGACTGTACCAGCGCCTGGTGGACAGAGACCAGTTGGCACTTGGAGTTGGCAGTGATATTGGAACGGATATAGACCCCGGCTTGTTCACGTTCAGCGCACGTCCAAGAGCCAACATTAATCCCGCCGACTGTGAAAAAGCCATCTATGACGAACTATCAAAAATAGCCGCTGACTCGGTGACAGAAGCTGAACTCACAAAAGCTAAAAACCAAATGCTGGCTGATTTTTACCGAAGCACTCAAACCATAAATGGCCGCGGCAATACGATTGGCGAGTATGAAGTCTTTTTCGGGGACTACAAAAAACTGTTCAAAGCCAATGAGGAAATGAACAAGGTGACAATTGCGGACATTAAACGTGTCGCGCACGAATACTTCAGTGAAAACAATCGCACGGTAGCCACACTCATTCCAGAGGAGACCAGGAAATGACCAGTTTTATGAATATAATTGTCAAAGCCTGCTGCATAGCGGTGATAAGCCAGGTTCTGGCTGCCGCACCAAGCGTGAAACTGCCCCCGTACAAAAAGACTGTTCTCAAAAACGGTATGACAGTGGTGCTGATGGAACAGCACAAAGTGCCACTGGTTGACCTGCAGTTGACTTTGAGAACAGGAAACACGGCTGATCCCATAGGCAAGGATGGTCGGGCCGCCATAACTTCGGGCCTTTTACGCAAAGGGACAAAAAATTTCAACACGCTGCAAATCTCTGAAGCTCTGGATTCAGTGGGTGCCTACTTTGTCGCTGGCTCGGGTTTGGATTCCACCACTTGCACAGCCGAATTTATGGCAAAAGATATTTCCAAGGGATTGGAATTATTCGCGGAATTAATTGTGCAGCCAACTTTCCCGGAAGACGAGTTCAAAAAACTTCAGGCGCAGGCTATTGACAGAATTCGTGCGTTTAGGGACAACGCTGGTGTAATGCTAGGCATCTATGGCAACGCTTTCCTCTACGACTCCCATCCCTATGGACGCGGAATGGACGAAAACTCACTGGCTTCAATCACGCACAGCGACATCCTGGCTTGTTATAAGTCAAATTACACGCCGGCCAATGCTATTCTTGTTGTGGTCGGTGATTTCAAAACTGCTGAAATGGAAAAAATGATTTCAGCCCGTTTCGGTAATTGGAAATCATCTGCCAATCCACCCACTGTAGATTTACCCCAACCATCCAAGTTCAAAGGCCAAAAGCTGTTATTGGTTGATAAACCAGATGCCACACAAACCTACTTTTCTGTTGGCAATATCGGCGTAGCAAGAGACAACCCGGATCACGTGGCTATTCAGGTCGTCAACACTGTATTTGGCGGCAGTTTTACTTCAATGATAAACACCGCCCTGAGAATTAAATCAGGTCTGACTTACGGCGCAAGCGCCTCTTTCAGGATGAGCAAAGTAGCTGGTCCTTTCTTGATAAGCAGTTTTACTGCCAATGAAACAACGGAAAAAGCGCTTGAACTCACGCTTGAAACTCTGAAAGAACTGCACGAAAAGGGAATCACGCAAGAAAACCTGGAATCTGCCAAGGCATACATCAAAGGTACATTCCCGCCCCAAACTTTTGAAACTGGTTCTCAGTTGGCGGCTCGGCTCTCAGATATGCAATTACACAATCTGCCGGATTCTGATGTGAATGACTTCTTTGCAAAGGTTGACGCTGTTACACTTGTCGATGCCAACCGTATCATCAAAACCTACTATCCTGAAAATGACCTCTGCTTTGTCCTTGTTGGAAAAGCCGATATGATTCGTCCTACTGCCGAAAAGTTTGCTAAGGAAATTACGGTTAAATCTATTTCGGGTCCTGGATTTTAGAGCGATTCTATAGTGGTAGAAATTGGAATTGTCGTCAGTTGTTGAAATGTATAACCTAAGCGCAGTAGGCTACAGTCGGAGAGTCTGGGGCCGATGAATTGGATTCCTACGGGTAGGCCGTTGGCAAGTCCGGCGGGTACTGCCAGGGCCGGTATATCCGCTAGGGCGGGAAGTACGGTCAGGATGTCCATTGTGTACATTTCCAATGGGTCCGTAACCTTTTCACCGAGCGTAAACGCTGTGATTGGACTGACAGGTGTCAGAATGAAGTCCAGTGAATTAAAAATTTCCATGACTGATAGGGTGATGGCGTTTCTTGCGCGTAGCGCTTTGAGGTAATAGGCGTCAAAATGGCCTTTTGAAAGACAGAATGTGCCAAGTAGTATTCTGCGTTTTGCTTCCAGACCCAGATTTGTATTTCTGGTCTTGGCTATCATGTCTGCTAGGTTGTCGGTTGGAACCCTGTTTCCATACCTGATGCCGTCAAAGCGGGATAAATTGCTTGAAACTTCGGCTGTGTTCAATAAACAGTAAGTCTCAAGTGCATACGAGGCGCATGGTAAATCTATGTCAACTATTTCCGCACCATTAGCTTCAAGCGTTTCCAGCGCGTTGGATACACATGCCTTTACTGCTGGCTGAATTGCTTTGAGGTTGTCTCCGGCAAAATATCCTATTTTCAGGCCCTTCAGGTCTAATGGCACGAGTTGAACGAGGTCTGAGGCTCCCTGTAGCTCCAAAGAAGTGGAATCATTGGGGTCTATACCCGCCATTACGGAAATCCCCAACGCGATGTCTTCAACGTGTCTGGCCATTGGGCCAACCTGATCCAATGAGCTTGCCATGGCTGTGATGCCGTACCTGCTCAGTACGCCATATGTGGGCCTGAATGCCGATATGCCGCAAAATGCGCCGGGCAATCTGACTGATCCACCGGTGTCGGAACCAAGTGCAAAAGGTACGTATCCGGCCGCGACTGCTGCGGCAGAGCCGGAGCTACTGCCACCGGCTACTTTTGTAGTATCCCAGGGATTGCGCGTTGGACCAAAGGCGTGAAATTCGCCGCTGGAACCCATGGCGAACTCGTCCATAGCGGCTCTGGCCACAGGCACTGCCCCTGCGGATAGCAGTCTGTTTATTACTGTGGCGGTGAACGGGGATATAAATTTTTTTGTAATTTTTGAGCCATTTTGGAAATATTGGCCACTGCAGGCCATATTGTCTTTAATAACCACCGGTATGCCGAGAAAGGGGGATTTATCGCTGTTTGAACGGAGCCGTCCATCGGCCGCTCTGGCTGTTTTTATGGCTAATTCCCGCATTTCAACGCTGATGGCGTTTATTCGACCATCCATTTTGTTAATTTTTTCAATACTGTGAACGGCCAAAAATTCCGCTGATAGATCGCCTGAGTCAAGGCCCTCTCTCAAACTGGCCACCGGACTTTTCTTCATCAAGAATCCCTTTCGATATTTGAATTCAATATGCAATGCGTAAAAATATCTGTCAAAATATTTCAGTGTCACAGTTTCCATTGTGTGGTTGCTGTGTCATTAAACAAGAGATTACTATATCCTGTTGGATTGACCTTCTACTTCTTTTTTCGTCTTTGTTTTCAGATGAATCCCTTTGAAGTCCTTCAAGTTATTCCGGATACCTCGCTAGACGAAGTTCGCGAGGCCTATCATCGTTTGGCGAAGCTGTGGCATCCAGATAAGTTTGATGCCTCAGAAAAGCAGACGGCTGAATTGAAATTCAAGGAAATCGCAGAGGCTTACGCGACTATAAAAAATGGCACAGATCAAAATGTGTTCACTAGCGAATCACCCACTTCTTCATTGCAAGTATCAGACGATTCAAACATCTCGCCATTGAAAAAAACACCAGCGAATTGGCTCTCTGAGGCAAAAATGGCAATGGCCAATAAGCAATATGACACTGCTATCTCCATGAGTCAGTACTGTTTTAACTACCCGCAAATCGCGGAAGAATCGCGTCTGTTGTACGCAACAATTGTAGAGGCATCCGGCGGAGACGTGAAAACTCAAACAAGGGCATATGAAGAAGTTGTCCGCATCAACCCAAGCAATAAAAAGGCCGTACTTGAGTTAGTGGATTTATATCTTGCTATTAATATGCCAGCACGAGCTGCTGGTATGCGCGCAAAGGCAAAAACACTGGGGGCGGTTATTGAATCCGGGCAGGCCTCTTCGACTGAGGAATCTGCTGGCATTTTAGGCAAAATAGCTGGTTTTTTCGGTATGAAACGGGGATGATGATGGCGCTTGAAGCAGCGGGCCTGACAGATGTTGGATTAGTGAGAAACCACAATGAAGACAACTTGTTTTTTGATACCGGTTTGGGTCTCTTTATTGTTGCCGATGGCCTTGGCGGCCATGCTGCGGGTGAAGTAGCCAGTAAAATAGTTGTGGATCAAATGGCTAAATTCATCAAGCAGACAACCAGCTCAGCGATGGCCACTCAATCTGGTTCAGGCAACGAGTTCAATTGGAATGAAATCCGCTTGAAGACTGCTATTCAGATGTCCAATAAAGCCATTGCCGACAACATACTCACACACCCGGAGCGTAAAACGATGGGTTCTACGGTAGTCGCCTGTCTGGTTGACGGTAAGCGGGTAACTATGGCTCATGTGGGAGACAGTAGAGCCTATAGACTGGATAAAAACAGTATTCAACAAATCACCAGGGATCATTCATGGGTCGCAGAACAGGTTGCAAACGGACTTTTGACTAAAGAAGAAGCAAAACGACATCCGTTCAGAAACATCATCACACAAGCCCTTGGCAACACAAGCGAACTTGATATTGAGGTGCATGACTTTGAAATAACAAATTCAGAAACAATTTTACTCTGTTCAGATGGTCTTTCTGGCATGGTTTCCGATGAACAAATTCTGGAAGTTTTCAATGAAGCTTCCAATTTGCGACATGCGGTTCGCAGCCTTGTTTCCCAGGCCATTGATAATGGCGGAGAGGATAATGTTTCAGTAGTGTTGGTGAGACATAACCTTGCTTAGATTTATGTATGATGCTATTTATTCTTGTTATCATAATCTTTATTGTGACGTTTACATTTTTTGATTATTCCGACGGGACTCTCTGTGGGGTTTTTCTCTAAAAAAAACAAACTCTTGGTGGGCTTGGACATCGGTTCCAGTTCAGTTAAGATCTGTGAATTGCATACCATCGGCAAGCGAAACAACACGCGCTACAGATTACAAAAATTGGGAATTGTACAGCTTCCCCATGATTCAGCCGTTGACGGCGACATTATTGACAGTAACGCCGTGGTCGCGGCTATTCGCGAAGTAATAGCTGAACAGAAAATCAAATCCAAAGATGTGGCTATTTCTCTCTGCGGTCAGCAGGTAATGATTAAAAAAATGACTTTTCAAGCGATGAGCCAACCGGAATTAACTGAATCCATCCGATGGGAAGCGGAGAGCTTCTTTCCGGCAGGTCAGAGCATCGACAATTATGTCTTGGCTTACGATGTCCTTGAGGAGCGCAAATCAGATGGAAATATAGATATTATCTTAGTTGCTTGCCGCAAAGAAAAATATGAATCCTATATTGACTGTGTTATTCGAGCAGGTCTCAAACCGGCTCAAATCGGCGTAGATGTCTTTGCGCTCCAGAGTGCATACGAAGCTAATACACCTCCTGGTGTATATGATGAAGTCGTTGCCCTTATTAATATTGGAGCGTGTTTCACCAATCTCTGCATGTTGATAGGCAGCAAGTCTGTTTTTTGGAGGGATATAGCGTTTGGCGGGAATAGATACACTGAAAAAGTAATGAATGACTGGAGTGTAACCCGCGATGGTGCCGAAGCTCTAAAACAGGGTATTTCGGTGGAGAACAGGGAACCAGCGGAAATAGAATCTTCTTTGGCAGCCGTATCGGATTCATTCGCTGACGAATTGTTGCGTAATGCTGATTTTTTCCGCACAAGTTTTAAGGTAGATCGTTTAGATCGCATTGTTTTATCGGGCGGAGGTGCGAAAACCCCCAACTTGGTCGGCGTTTTAAAAGATCGCTTTAGAATTAAGGTCGAAATCCTAAATCCGTTTAATCTCATTGAAGTGGATGAGCGTGCTGTTGGCCACAGCAAGGCGGAAGATATAGGCAGTGCGGCTTCCGTTGTCCTGGGGTTAGCTCTGCGTGAGAAAGGCAATTGATGGTAAATATAAACCTTGGTAATGACTCACTTACGCAAACCAACATCAATAAAAAGTCCGTTAAAGACGTACCTGCGGAACTCTCATCTGACACAAAGTCCGAGGACAGACAAAAGCTGACTGTTGCCATTCTGTTATTTTTAATATTTGCTGGACTAGGCGGAATGTATTACTTTTGGCTTAACGGAAATATTAATAGAGAAATAGAGCGCAATGCGACTCTTACAGGTGAAAAAAATGAACTTGAGCCATACTTAAAATTAGAGCAGCAGTTCAGAAACCAAAAAGATGCTTTGGGAAAAAAAGAAGAAGAACTGATTAGACTTAAAAAACAGCAACAACTTCCTGTATATTTTTTGCAAGAACTGGGCAACAGCATACCTGAAAACGTTTGGCTGGTAAAAATCACCTCTAAGGGAAGCAAAGTTGAAATCAGAGCGGAATCTCTGACAGATGACGCTATTTATCAATTCCGCGATAATTTAGCCGCGCGAGATCAATGGTTTGAAAATATCAATTATCCCGGCGCTACTCGCAGAGATAACAGACTGGAATTTACACTGACTCTTGATCTTATAAATTCGGTTTAAGGTGTTGCATGACTCCAATGAAAAATCAATCACTGATGGGCGTTCTACTTGGCTTGATCGTGTTTGGCGCACTTTGGTTTTCATTAGGCTCCAAGCGGAATAAACTTGAAGAATTGAAAATTTCTAATGAGAAACTGAATGTTGAAGTTGAAAAAGGGCTTCATTTTAAATCCAATTATGAAAATTTGAAAAATGAAGTTGATGAGCAAAAAAGCAGGATTGCTGTATTAATTGAGCTTTTTACCTTAGAAAGCGATCGCACAAGAGTTTCGCATATGATACAAAAACTTGCAAGCGCATCCGGACTTGGTCAGTTTCAAGACCAAAAAAATACAGATCGACCAATTAAAAATGAATACTATTTTAATTATCCCTCAGTATTTAAATATTTGGGTGGATTTCATGAATTTGGACACTTCCTTTCACTTGTTTCCGGTTACGAAAAAATCATTAATATTTCAGATATTGTTATGACGCGTAATACAACTAAAAACAATAATCCAGTCTCTATAGAATTTTGTTTATCAGTTTATGTATATGATCCATCCGCTGACAACACGACCAACAAGTCCTCCGCTGCCGCAAAGTCCGTCAAGAATGGGGATAAACCATGAAATTTAAAATTCTGCTCCTATCATTTACCATGCTGACCTATGTCTATGGACAAAAAAAAAGCGATACACCCCCCACTTCTGACAAAAAAATTGCAGCGGATTCCGGGGGGATTATGGATTTTCTTGTTCAATCCCAGATAGTGGAATTCAAGACCAGCTTAAATCGAGATCCATTTAGTACTCCGACAATCATTACAAGTAATAACGAATCATTTTCAATTGATGACATTACTATACAGGGCAAGGTTGTTATTCAGAAAAAGACCTTTGCGCTCATATTGGACCACGAACAAAACGTTAGGGAAATACCCATTGGCTTTAAGTTCATTGACGGTGAGCTTACGGCAATTACGGAAAATGCTCTTGTCTTTACTCAGTGGGATGCCAACTCCCCAGATCGTTCTCTCCAGCGCACGGTTACGAAGCCTTTTAGACGTGAGGAGGCAAAGTGATGAATGCTCGTCTTAGTTCGTTGCTGGAGCAGTTCAACTTTGGAAAGTTGAACTGCTCTATAGCCTGGCGAACTTTGCTGGCCCTTAAGCAAACATTACAAGCGCAGATTGTTATAGTATTGGTAAGTTTTACTCTGGTGGCCAGTCAGTTTAGTTTTCTTTATGGCGCCGAACCCACAGATTACACGCGTCCCTCTGTTGTCGCCGCAAATCTGGAATTAGCGGATGGTGCGGATAATTCTGCTAGTGTCAAGATTTATATTCCAGGTTTTTCCGGCAAACCCATCATACAAATTTTATCGTCCCCCGATCGCCTTGTGATTGACTTTCATGGCGTTTACCGCGGGAAAAAAAAAAAAAAAAATGACATTGCCAAATTGATTCACCCCCTTATTTTAAAAGCGCGACTCGCTCAATTTACAGGGGAACCGGAATTTATCACCAGGCTTGTTCTGGAACTATCGCAGGGTGTCAAAGCCGTTGTTTCGCCGAACTCAAATGGAATGGTGGATATATCACTCAGGAAAGGAGTTGGTAAAATCAGAGCTTCCCTATCGGAAAGCACTTTACTTCCGACGAATAGTCCCATATCCAGTCCTATTTTGAGCGCTAGTCGTAAAGAACCAATAGTAGCCATCCAATCAGCGGAACCGCAAGATAATGGCACTCAAGCGCCAGTGGATATCGCTATGGAAGAGGCGGAAACAGCCCTTTCATTGAATGAATCTAAAAATGATAACATCGCGAAATTGCCTCAAATAGGCTCTCCATATATAGGGCTTCCTAGTATGGGTTCCATACCAATAGCACCTGTCGCGGTTCAGGGTTTTGTTTCAAGTATAGATACAAAAGTTCCTACCCTAAAAACCGCGCAAAATTATGTAAAGAACATTGGCAGTGCTGAACCTGAATTCCGCGGTGAACGGATGAGCATAAGTGTTCAAAATGCTGAATTGCGCACAATACTAATATCAATTGCCAGAGCAGGAAAATTGAATCTCATTATGGATCCAGATGCCAATAGTAATCAATGGACTTTCCTATTTGAAGATACGCCTTGGGACAAAGCTCTTGATATTGTCATCAAAAACACCGGATTGGGCAAAGAAATCAGTGATGGAATCCTGCGCGTCGCGAAAATTGAAAAACTTAAAAAAGAGGCGGAAGACCGAAGAGCACTTGAAGAAGCAAAAGCACTGGCTGGTGATCTAGTGTCATTATCCCGCAAGCTGTCTTACGCTAAAGTTCAGGATGTACAGGCAATTATTGACGGTTTAAAGTCTTCCGCCCGGGCCAAAGTTTTCACCGAACCCCACACCAACACTATAATAATGGTGGATTTACCAAAGCAAGTTGAGATGATGATGCAGCTGTTGGATCAACTTGATGTAAAAATTCCTCAGGTTCTGATTGAAGTAAAAATACTAGAAGCCAACCGGGGCTGGGAAAGATCGTTGGGTGTATCATGGCCTCAAACCAATAGCGGCAACGCCAATTTGCAAGTAAATGGGCAAAATGCTGCGTGGGGTGCGGTAAACTCACCCTCCTGGAACAGCGTTAACAACCGCTCAACAGGAGACAATTCGCTCACAGCGGCTTTTTCGCCCGGCAAAATGGGTGTCACCAGCATTCCGGCTCCCTC
>JAIRRD010000009.1 GCA_031256155.1 Holophagales bacterium | reverse complement strand
GGAATGTGTTGCGGAGCCGTAATTCATTAAACTCACCGATACGGTTGTGGGTTTGGTATTGGGGGCAAATATTTTCCAGAAATTATTTTACCATCAACCACAAGTATGTCCGCATTCCTGTCCTTGCCGCCGGAGGCCAGGTCCGCGCCCAGGCTGACCAGGTAGTACGAATCAAATTTTGTGTTGTAGCGGATAGACATTCCGCCTTTCTTGTCATAGAAAAGCTCATTAGGAGCGCCCACGTACGGGCGATAGAGCAGCGGATGTTTCCAGGGAGTCATGGGAATTTGGTCAAGTCCGTATTCAGGGACAAGTTTGTTAAGCGAAGTCGGATACTCGCCATATTTGTCCTTGTAGCGCTTCAGCGCTTCGCAGGTTACTTTGATGGTTTGCTTGATCTGTCTTTTTTCATCTTCCGAAGAGTTCTTCAATATTGCCTCAAGCATAAAAACATCTTGTCTGGCCAACTGTCCTTCACGTTTTTCGGGAAAGCGCCGGACTATTATTTCCATCAGCGCCTTAGCCTCCAGCGTCTTCCCATCCCTGTTGAGAGCAAGCGCATCCTCATACAGTCTTTCAGGCAGCCGGGGGTCATTGGAAGAACATCCGGTTATCACAAAACACAGCAGGAGCAAAAATGAAAGTTTGAACATAGAGGACACCGGCATGAGACTATACTTGGTATAATGTACATCCAATGCGGCTCATAGCTCAAGTTTATCCAAATTTTGACCCGGACGTTCAATGGCGTGACGATCACAGCAAGGTCGTCGCCAAGACGCCAATTTTCAGCTTGCTTGAAATACAACGGACATCGCCTCACAGCAGTGCCAAAGGCGCTTTTTACCGTCTCATTTGTCCTGAGTGGGTACACGTTATTCCATTTACCGCTTTGGACGCGGGACTGGAGCTACTGGCTGTGGAACAATACCGGCACGGCACAGACAGAGCCTCACTAGAAGTTCCGGGCGGCGTTTGCGATCACGGCGAAAACCCACTGGATGCCGCCAAAAGAGAATTGTTGGAAGAAACAGGATATACATCCAATAACTGGATAAGTCTTGGCTCCTGCGCCCCAAACCCGGCAATACAAAACAATTGGTGTCACTTTTTTCTGGCCCTGGACTGTGTGCCGACTCAGGAACTGGTTCTTGACCCAACAGAAGAACTCCGCGTATGGGCCATGTCTTATTCTGAGTGGAAAGTCAAACTTGAAGCGGGCGAAATCCATCACAGTCTTGTACTAGCAGCATTTGAACGGCTGCGCATAAGCGGAGCTTGGACATCTTTACAGCAGCAAATCAACAGCATGCCAAATTGAGCGCCATGAACAGATTGAATCTCGAAAAGAGTTTTGCCCCAGTAGCTTCAAGATTAGAAGCTGTTGAATCGGAACTGCAAAAAATTGTTCAAAGCGAAATCCCGGTAGTGCGCCGTCTGGCAGAACACGTTTCAAAAGGCAGCGGCAAGCGGCTGCGCCCAGCCTTAGTTTTACTGGCCTCAGAATTCTGTGGTCACACCTCAGACAAAAGTGTTCGCTACGGTGCTGTCTTTGAACTCATACACACCGCCACACTGATACATGACGACATAATTGACCACGCTCCAACCAGGCGCGGACGTCCTAGTCTGAACGCCGAGTGGGGCAGTACTCTATCCGTCCTCTTTGGCGATTTTCTGTATATGCAGGCCATGCAGATAACCCTGGCCGACCGCAACTGGCGGACTCTGGAGATATTCGCGGACGTAATAACACGCATGATAGAAGGCGAGCTGATACAAAACGAATGTCTGTACAGTCTGGATATATCAAGAAAAACATACTTTGACATACTTGAGCGAAAAACGGCCATGCTATTTGCCGCCTGCACGGAAGTAGGCGCTGTTTTAGCCGAAAGGGATGAAAATTTTTGCAAGAGTATGTACAAATTCGGTTTTGATCTGGGCAGAGCCTTTCAACTGGTTGACGATCTCCTTGATTACACTTCAACCAGCGATCAGCTCGGCAAGCCTGTATTCTCCGATCTGCGCGAAGGCAAGCTCACATTACCCATACTAGCTCTACTTGAAAAAGCACCAGACAGCGCAACACCTATTATTAAGCGCGTCTGGGAAAACACACCACCGGCCATATCAGCAGAAGATGCTCGTTTGTTGCTGGAATTGCTACAACAACACGGTTCTCTGGAAGAAGCCCATGAACTGGCCAGACAGGCCAGCAAAACCGCATGTGACTCGCTCTCAGCCATTGACGGAAATCAGGAAATGACCGCCCTAATGCGTGAGATTACGGAAAACCTTTTGGATAGAACCTGCTAAATATATGGCCGCCCTAGACCTTGCCCATCTGAATCACCGCCGAATATGGCGGGATTTCGATTACTGCTATCCAGTAATCAGTCGTCGCAGTAGAGGTGTAAGCCTCGGCGTTAATTTAAATCCCGGCAAGGCATGTAATTTTGATTGTGTTTACTGCGAAGTTGACCGACTGAACCCAGCCAGACGAAAAGACGTTGATTTAGGCCAAATAGAAGACGAAATGAAAATATTGATAGATTTGGCAATTTCAGGAGAGTTATTCAAGACCCACCCATTCAGCACCGCAAAGAAAGAACTGCAGAGGCTGAACGATATTGCCTTCAGCGGCGATGGCGAACCAAGCGCGGCAAAAGAATTTCCAGAATCAGTCACCAGGCTGGCCCAATTAAAGAGGCAATTCGGTTTATCGGATGTCAAATTGATACTCATAACCAACGCCACCGTATTAAAAGCCACCGGTGTCATCAGCGGCATTGACGCATTAATGGCAAACAACGGTGAAATATGGGCAAAACTTGACGCCGGAACCCAGAATTACTACCAGACCATCAACCGCTCCAGCGTTTCGCTTAATCAGATTATTGAAAACCTGGAGTTTGCCGGCAAACGATGGCCAATAATAATACAGACGCTCTTTTTGGAATGGGAGGGCCGCAGGCCATCGGATCAGGATATAAATTCATACATCAACAGCCTCAAATACCTGCTGGACAGCGGAATCCAATTACAGAGCCTCCAACTGCACACCATAGCGAGGCCAACACCGGAGCCAGAAGCAAGACCCTTGTCAACTGCGGTTTTAGATGAAATAGCTGATGAAGTAACAAGAAAACTCCCCAATATTTCTCTGGACGTATTCTATGGAACTGTGGCGTAAAACGTGCAACGTCTGCGTATGGCTCATATGCCTTTGGCTTGTATCATCAGACAGCGCTTATTCCCATAAGAACCAGCCATTAGATTTTCCACAGCCTCAAGCTCATATTGATATAACTATTGTTGCCGTCGGAGATTTAATCAGCCATCAGGACGTCCAGAGCGCCGCACGGGATGCCGAAAACGGCTGGGCCTCACTTTGGGAAGAAGTAACCCCGCTTTTCAAACAAGCCGACCTCGCAATGGCTAATCTGGAAACTCCCATAGCCCCAAAAACAGGTAAACCTGGCATCCCATTTTGTTTTAACGCCCCGTCAAATCTGGCTTCCGCCCTGAAAGAAACTGGCATAGACCTTGTATTCACAGCCAACAATCACGCCTTTGACCAGAGCGTAAAAGGCGTGATTGAAACGCTGGAGTACCTTGATGCCAACGGCATCAAATACGCCGGAAGCGGACTGAATCGCAGTGCCGCCGAAACACCTGTAATCATGGAATTGCGGGACGGCATCAAAACGGCGGTACTGGCTAGAACAGATATTTTTAACAACAACCTCAACCAACACCCGGAACGCACATGGGTTGCTGCACTGAATCCTGACAGTCTTGAACAGAGCATCAGAGAAATCCGCCAGCAGGTTGATTTGATAATAGTCAGTCTGCACTGGGGCAGTGAATATCAAGCCCAGCCCAGCAAACGTCAGAGAGAAACTGCGGCGCGGCTCATAGCGGCGGGGGCTGATGTCATTATCGGGCACCATCCCCATGTGCTTCAGCCATTTGAATGGGTTGAATCAGGTGAACGGCGCGGTGCGGTGGCCTTTTCGCTGGGCAATTTTCTGAGCAACCAGCACAGGATGTACAACCCATCCACACAGCCCCTGAGCGAAGGCGACAATCGTGACGGCGGGATATTGATACTCACCCTGCGCAAAGACACATCGGGTGTCAGGCTACAGGACGCGCACGTAGAACCGCTTTGGACTGACAATAATTGGATTGCACACAGTAAAGGAAGCAAGGGACAAAAAACAAAGAGAGTCATCCGCGTCCTTAGAACCACCCCAGGCGAGCGCGGTGCTGATATGGAAGACCTGCTCTCAAAGCGAAGAACACATGCACTTGAGAGGCTGGGTGGAGAAAACTTTTAGCAGTCATTTCATAAATCTAGACGTGATTACTCGAGTTAGACCATCCTCGCCATCCTCAGGAGGTACGTGGTTCACATCCCAGGTTTTACTTAGAGCCTTCGCCTCCGCGACGCGCAGAATATTCTCGGTTGTTGTGGCGTGGTTATAGTGAACATCCATAATAGCACACAACGCCTTCAGTCGTTCCTCTGGGGAGGAGAACCTATGCTTCTTATAGAATTCCTCTAAGTCGGCTCTGCAATTGCACAAGTACAATTCCCCACCCAAATAGCCATCACGCGCCGACTCATCAAATTCAAAGAACATACCGACATACCTTTCAGCTAATTTCAAGAACTCATCAGGCGACACAATCCCAATTTCTTTGTATCGGCTGGTTGCATTATAGCAATTCCATGTGAAATGTGCGAGGTGATTGCAAAACCCTGAGTTCCGTCTGCTCCCGACATCCGCAGTCTCTGGCTGGATTTCGTAATTTGTTGATTGTAGGCGAGTTACACCAGAGTCCGCTCCAGTCGGGCGCAGCCTACCACTCCGTGGACTTGCAAAACCAGAGGTTTTGCAAGTGGCTCGTGCCATTTCACACGGAATTGCTATACATCATCCCCTTCAGTCGCATCAGGTCAGGGTCATTTGGAAAGGTTCTGAGACCCAGTTCCAGCATGGCTCTGGCTGTAGCTGTTTCACCCGTCTGGTGCAGATAGACAGCGATAAGGCGCTGCCACTTGCCCCCGCCCCCGGTAGGACACATCTGCAAACCACGCGATGCATCCTGCGCTGCTTGCTGGTGGTTGCCTCTGGTCAGTTCTATTTTCAGCAAGAGGTCGTACAGCGCCGACTCAGTTGGAGCCACATCTATTGCGTCCAGCGCTGTTTTACGGGCCGCATCAAAGTTGTTCAAACGTAATTCCAACTCAGACAGAACCCCATAGCCCGGCACATAACCGGGCTGCAGCTCTATGGACTTCATCATGAGTTCGCGTGCGGCATTCACATTCCCAAGTGTTTCGCATGAAGAGCCTTTGCACAGGAGAGCCAGAGCATGTTTGGGGTTTTGCTTCAACAGCAGGTCAAAATACTCAACGGCTTCCTCGTGCCTGCCCATCTTTTGCAGAGCCAGACCAGCCCCGTACATTACAAGGGGTGCCACAGCCGTATTCGATTTCATACCGGCCTGAGCCGCCTTCAGCGCAACCTCCCATTGTCCAGCTGCCAGCGCCTCCTGCAGAAAATTAAATTGCGTCCATTTATCAGCGGGGTTTTTCTCGGCCTCCTCCTGAGCAAGCTTAAAGTAATACTGCACTTTATAGCCCTCTTTCTCCCTGTTCAGCTTTCCATAGTGATGTATAACGGCATCAAGGCTGCCTATTGTCTTACTATTGGATATTATTGTCCTGCCTATGGTTTCGTGAATTTTGCCCGTGAAACACAGACCATCAAACGCCCTTGTCAACCTCAGACCCGGATTATCTGTGTAAAACGGGTAAGACTTGCCTTCGCTGTAATCTGACTTGTTTGGCGTGGCACCAACATCATGGGTAGTTGACAGGGATGTAGAGGTATAGCTACGGATGGTCAGGTCATATGCGTCCGCAACAGGATGCAGGCAGGCATCTTTGAT
>JAIRRD010000271.1 GCA_031256155.1 Holophagales bacterium | reverse complement strand
TACACTCGACTTGTCTGGCTTGCTTTGACATATGCCCTCCAAAAAGATACTTGGAAAACATATCATGGTCGGATAAATTGTGCAACTAGACACTAGGATGGCGTGCTTGCGGCTGTCCCTAAACTTCCACATTAAAATTGCGTTCAGCAATTTTAATGTGGAATCGCTTCTAAAAACTGTTCCACCTGTTCCCAGTCTCTGGTCAGGGGGAATGGCGGCAGGGTGGCGCGCACTTGGGAGGCGTATCGTTTGCCAAAGGGGTCTTCGCTTGGGAGCATCAGGCGCGGGTCAAGGATGCAGATAACACCTTTATCTGTGCGTGTGCGTATGAGACGCCCTATGCCCTGTTTGAGCTTTAAAGTCATCTGCGGCACTTGTATGCCTATGAACCCCAGCCCCTGTCTTATGGCATCGGCTTCTCTGATGCGTGCCTGAATCACAGGGTCGTCCGGCGGGGCAAATGGCAGCGCTGTGACAATTACAAGGCACAGAGCGTCACCTGGCATATCTACGCCCTGCCAGAATGAAGCTAATCCGAGCAGCACGGCGTTTGGGGTTTTGCGAAAGCGATTCAGTAGTTGGGGTCTTGATAAACCCTCACCTTGTATAAAAAAAGTCAGGTACGGCAGTGCTGATTGAAGTCGCGTCTTAAATGCCGCCAGCATCTTGCGGCTGGTAAACAGCAGCAGTGCCCGACCTCGTGAGGCTGTCATCAAGCGCGTCATAGCCTCCAGAGAGGCTTCAATCCAGGCAATTTCACCGACTCCATTGCGCCCCGCTTTTCTCTCAGGGATGCCGGGCGGAACAAACAACAAACCCTGACTTCCGAAATCAAATGGGCTATCCACAGCACGGCCCCGCACGGCTTCTTCCTCACTCAACCCCAGTCTCAGCTTAAGGCCATTGAAACCGCTGCCATCGCGCAGTGTGGCCGATGTCATAATTACCGTATCAAAGCCCTGCCGCAAGTGCTGATGAAAAAAAGGTTTTACATCAACAGGATTGGCCTTAAATACGAGTATTTGCGGACCCTCGCGGGTTATTGTTGAAACCCAGCCGTCTAATTGAGCAAAGATTAATTCCATGCGATTAAAAGCCAGTGTTATTCGTTCAGCCAGCTTCCGCCATTGGGTGTCATCCTGGCTGTCATCACGCCGACTTGCCAATCGTCTGACCTCCAAAAATGCCGCTTGGCCAGCCTGCACCCAAGCGCCCACTGCATCCGCCAGTGGATCAAGTTCTAACCTTCCGTCATCAAACCCGATAGTGTCGTATTCCATTGGAACCAGAGACAACAAATTCCGCCACGCTTCTTCCCAGGGGAGCAGATGCCCCAGAAGCGCAGCCCCGTCTGTTTCTTTGGCGGCTACATCCTCTAAATCGCGGAAGAGCATGGTCATTGCTCTGCTGGACCACTGCTCGGCGCAGCTATCTGTCAACTGATCCTCAATTTCATGAGCTTCGTCCAATATCAGTGTTGGAGCGTCAGGCAAAATCTGACCGAAGTCTGATTGGCGCAAAATGCGGTCCGCCAGCAACAGCGCGTGATTTACTATTACTAAATCTGCTTGTATGACCTCCTGTCGCAGTTTGGTCAAAAAACAATCCGCATATAGAGAACATTGCTTGCCAGCGCATCTCTCAGCCCTGGCGTTCAGCCGCTCCCACAGCTCAGATTCACCCTCTGCATGCCGCCCCAACTCTTCGCGGTCACCGGTGGCGGTTTCTTCAACCCACCCAGGCATGGCCAGCCACAGGCTATGATCCGCTATAGACATTTCCGCAGGGGGGCGCGTTTGAGCCTGTTCCCATGCAGCTAAACAGATATAGTTGGATCTGCCTTTGGCCAGAACCGCTTTTATTTCCTGTCCGAGTATCCCCTTTGCCCTTGGGAGGTCGTCGTCCATCAACTGACGCTGTAGCTGCTTTGTGCGCGTAGCCACTATTACCGGGGTCTTTCGGGCGGCTATGGATGGAATCAGATATCCCAGCGATTTTCCAATGCCGGTTCCCGCTTCTATGGCTTGAATCAAACCATCCGGCTTATTTTCCGCATCGCTTCCCGATGCTCTCCAAAACTCCATGCTACTTGCGCCCTCATGTATCACATCCCATACAAGCTCCGCCATTTCCCTCTGACCGTGGCGTTCCTCAGCTCCCTGAAAACAGGAAAATATCCTCCCTGTGCCGGGCGCGAAAAATTGATCCATAGCGTGAGACATGCTAACGATTCCGTGTGAAATGCGCCTCTGATAGCGTTCTGTATCCTCAAACGACAGTGTGCAACCCTTTCGGTCTTTGAGCCATTTTTGGGAGGGGTGGTAGCCGCCGATGTAAAAGTTCCAAGCAGTCAAGGAAATCTTGTCAAATTACTTGAACTGCTATGTCAGCATACCCAAAGATTCCCAATTTTCCTCTGGATGAAATTTACAGCGCAGTCCAGACCAGCTTACGCGTTGAAAGGTTATTTTTTCGGGCCAGGGGATTTGGTCCAGCCACTGACGCAACGCTCTTTGGAGGCGCTGTCTCTGTTGAAGTGTCAGCGCG
>JAIRRD010000168.1 GCA_031256155.1 Holophagales bacterium | reverse complement strand
CCGTGAATACTGCGATTCATGGTAGCCTCTTTTTGATCCGCCCCAGATGATGTGAGTGGCAGCCAGCGTCTGCTGGATTCCTCTTTGTTTGGCAACCCTTATAGGAACCTTAGCTCTTTTCGCGGCCGGGACTATCATTCTGTCCCTATGGCCCAAATTAAGTAATACGTTTGGTCCTACTATCTCTATGAGCCGCTCCAAATCAGCATCAGGTGGCCTATGTAATACGCCCGAGACCCCAGGCAGATGATCCAGTATTGGTGCCGTATCTGGTTTAACAAGCCAAAAAACCTCAGCTGATGGCTCCCTCTCTAAAATACAGTTTTGAACAGGGAGTGAGACTACCAAATCCCCAATACCATCTGTCCTACACAATAAAAATCGCATATGTTAATCCAATCCTATCGACCAAAAAACCAAGCCCACCCTATGCTTGCAGTCACGAAACTGGCAGTAGCGAAACCTATAAGCGCAGTTCCTTTGTTGTTTGTGGCGTGGCAAGCAACCTCAAAAAAACTCCATTACTGTTTGGAAGGAATATGTTACAAGCCAAGCCAGCCGCCCACCTGATTTGTTTTGAGCTATCATAGTAATAGGTTCGCTCATTAAAATTGGTTGATTGCATCTTGAACTCCGGCATTAAAGGCCTGGAAAAATTTTTCATGATTTCCGGTTTCAGCCGCAAAGCGGAACCGTTTTACATTTTCTACACATATTTCCGCCGCGTTAGGCTGAGATTTTATTATTTCCATTACTTCCGCAATATAGTCGTCCAAAGGCATAGCCATTGGGTCATCAGCACCGTTCATCAGATGGGTGGCCACATAGGGCGGAATCAGCTCCACAACTTGTACGTTAGTATTTTTAAGCTGACAGCGCAAACTTTGGGTATATGAGTGCAACGCCGCCTTAGTGGCGCAGTAGGTTGGCGTGATTGCCATTGGCACAAAAGCTAGTCCAGAAGAAACATTGAGTATAACAGCACGCTGCTGTTTCAAAAGCGAAGGCAACAAGGCCGCTGTTAATCGCAGTGGGCCAAGCAGATTCGTTGCTATGATTGCCTCCATATTGGTCAGATCGCGTTGATCCAATAAATTTTCGGCCCTCATGATTCCAGAATTATTTATTAACACATTCAGCCCGGGAAAATCATTCAGGACTTTTGTAGCGAACGCCTTAATTTCAGAGGTATTTTGAATGTCCAACATATAAGATGCAATGCCAGGATTATTTTTTACGGCATCATCCAGGACATCTTTGCGGCGGCTTGCGATAATGACTTGATTGCCTGAAGCGTGAAAAGCCCTTGCTAGACCAAAACCAATGCCTGTACCGCCGCCTGTGATAAGAATTGTATTGCCCTTTGTTTGCATGTAACCCTCCCGATGTAGCTATAATATTACAGTATTATAGCCGTTCAACTTATTGTAGTTGGACTGCTATGTCAGGATTTGTTTTCAAATCCTGACTGTGTATTGCTTGCAGGCGGGATTTGCCTGCCGTTAGGTTAGCAATACAAGCGAAAATGGCTATATAGCATTTCAACTTTTCAAACTTGAGAGGATACAATGATAAACATCGCACTGTTTGGTCCGCCCGGTGCAGGTAAGGGTACTCAATCAGAAGCTCTTATAAAGGCTTTCAACCTTCACTACATTTCAACGGGCGATTTGTTGCGCAGGGAGCTTTCTGCGGGGAGCAAATTGGGGCTGGAGGCCAAGAGCATTATTTCGGCCGGCGGCTTGGTTCCAGATGAAATAATTGTTCAGATTATTGAAAACACCATTACGGAACATCCCGAAGCCAATGGTTTCCTGTTTGATGGATTCCCGCGGACATACATCCAATGCTATATCCTTGAAGGTTTGATGAACAAGCTGAATACTTCGCTGAGCTGCCTTATCAGCCTTGAAGTTGACGAGGAAGAGTCTGTGGCCCGTTTGCTGAAGCGAGGTATTACCTCTGGTCGCACTGATGATAACGAAACCGTAATACTCAACCGTCTGCGTGAATACCATGAAAAAACACTGCCGGTGCTGCAGTTTTACAAAGACAAAGGTATTTACAGAGCTGTTAATGGCGGAAACTCTGTTGAAAAAGTGTGCGATGACGTAAGAGCCGCTGTAAAAGATGAAATTCACAAATATCCCATAAATATTGTTATATTTGGATATCCAGGTTCAGGGCGCGGTTCTCAGGGCAAAGCACTGGCAAAGCATTTTGAATTGGAATACTTGGCAACCGGACCAATGCTGGATGCCGAGATTGCCCGCCAGACTCCGGTTGGGAAAAAAATTCAGGAACTGTATGAGAGCGGCGCACTTGTTTCAGATGAAATAGTAGTGCCTTTGATAGAGCAGAAACTGGAACAATCAAAAGATGTCCGAGGTTTTATTTTTAAAGGATTCCCAAGGACGCTTGTTCAGTCATACATACTTGATGGACTGCTGCGCAAGCGCGGCACTAACATCACTCGAATTATTGACATTGAAGTGTCAACGCTGGAATTAATAAAGCGATTGGATGCCCGCAGCAAAACCGATACGTGTATGCCATACGACTCTACAACGGCAAAAATTGTTCAGCGATTACAGGAACACGAGAGCAAAACTGTGCCTGTCATTGAAAAATACGCCCAGATACATGGAGTGACGAAAGTGGATGGTTCAGGTACCTTTGAAGAGGTATTTGCCAGACTTGCGAGCATTTTGGATAAAACAGTCTGGATTTCGTAGCTTTCGCAAGTTGAGGTAATTCATGCCCAGACAAGTTGTGACTCGTTTTGCCCCTTCCCCAACCGGAATGTTGCACATAGGCGGTGTTCGCACTGCTCTTTTTTGCTGGCTCTATGCAAGAAAACATGGAGGTCGTTTCATTCTGCGTATAGAAGACACAGACTTAGACCGTAGCACTGATGACAACATACGCATTATTGAAGAAGGAATGAGCTGGTGCGGCTTGAACTGGGACGAAGGCCCTGTGGTGGGCAATCCGCTAAAATGGATAGGTTCAAACGGCCCTTACAGACAAATGCAGCGTATGGAATCCCATTACAAACCAGCCGTAGAAAAATTGCTCAGTCAAGGTTTGGCATATCGCTGTCGC
This sequence comes from Holophagales bacterium, assembly GCA_031256155.1. Classification (GTDB taxonomy): domain Bacteria; phylum Acidobacteriota; class Holophagae; order Holophagales; family Holophagaceae; genus WRHW01. The sequence goes on along the minus strand of JAIRRD010000168.1, from coordinate 7,724 downwards.
TGCACTAAAGAAGACCTGGAAACCAGGCGAAAAATGGCGGACGACAAAGGTGTTCCATTTCAGTACAACCGCGGACTGGATGCGGGTAAAGGATGCCGCGATAAAAACCATGATGCCAGTCAGCCCTTTTCCGTACGCCTTAAAATGCCCGCAGGCGATGAGGCATGGCTGGAAAACGGCTGTATTGTCCTTCACGACCGTATCAAAGGTCGCATAGACTTCCCTGCCCCAACACTTGATGACTGGATAGTTGCCCGTACCGGCGAAGTCGGCCAGATCGGTGTACCGACCTATAATTTCTGCGTGGTTATAGACGATACAAGCATGGAAGTTACCCACGTAATACGCGGAGATGACCACGCAGCCAATACGCCAAAACAAATAGCTCTATATCAAGCCCTTGGCCTTGAACCTCCGGTTTTCGCCCATGTGCCGATGATCCTCGGCAAGGATGGGGCAAAACTCAGTAAACGACACGGAGCAACCAGCATTACTGAATATCAGGCCTTGGGACTTTTGCCAAGCGCCATACGCTTGGCGCTCGCCAGGTTGTCCTGGACTCCCAAAGTTGACGGCAAAGCGCTGGAGAGCGCGGAAGAAGAAATTCTGACCGATACCCAGATGACTGAACTTTTTGATTTGGATGACATACAAAAAAGTCCAGCCAGATTTGACATGGACAAGCTCAACTGGATTAATCAAAAACTAATTCAGCGATACACATGGCAAGAGCTTGAGCCGCACCTGCGCCCGTTCATGCCAGATGCGTGGGATACCAAGTCTGAGGAATGGAAGAAAGTGGCTATAACAGCCACACAAAAAGGCAAGTCTCTTGTTGAAATGGCAAATTCGCTGGCCTTTTGCTGGTCTGCCCCCACAGAATTTGAAGGCGCGGATAAATTCATGACATCGGCTGTCAAACCAGCCCTCCTGGAAATCGCGGCACTGTCTGATTACCAACACGATCCCCTGCATACCACATTCAATGAAATACTTGAGCGACACGGACTAAAAACCAAAGATTTAGCCCAGGCTCTCCGCGTGGCGCTGTGCGGTAAACCCATAAGTCCCGGTATATTCGATACGCTGTATTTGTTGGGCGTTGAGGAAGTGCGCTCAAGGCTGAAGAGATGGCTACCACAGTTAATGTAAGACTTCTTATAATTTTTTTGGACAGGATGAATTAAATGCAAAAACAAACCAAGCCAATTACTCACCCATTAGCTGAAGTGTTTGGTTTTCCTGTAAATAATTTTTCAGCCGAAGCAAAGCGTTTTCGCGCCAAACGCCTATGTCCCTACAACAATAGGGTGCCAAATTGCACAAAAGATAAAGCGAATGATCCATTAGGAACATGCTCAATATTTTCGGATGCTGGTATTTCTATAACTTGCCCAATACGTTTCAGACAAAACTGGATGATTGTGGATGCTGCAGCAGGATTTCTTTTTTCACCCAATTCAAATTGGACATCACTTACTGAAGTAAAATTAAAAGATAAACATGGTCAATCTGCTGGCAATATTGACGTTGTATTGGTTGCTTATGATGAATCAGGGTGCGTTACTGATTTTGGTGCATTGGAAATCCAAGCTGTTTACATATCTGGAAATATTCGTAATCCATTTAACTACTACATTAATGACCCCGAAAATAATGCCCAAATGGATTGGACTAAACAGACGAGTTATCCCAGACCAGATTTTCTTTCTTCATCAAGAAAACGATTGGCTCCACAACTAATTTTTAAGGGTGGTATATTAAAGGCTTGGAAGAAAAAACTCGCAGTTGCTATGGATTTTGTTTTTTTTCAAACGCTACCAAAACTAGAAGAAATAGATAAAGAAAATGCCGACATTGCATGGCTAATTTACGATATTAAATATAATTTGTCAAATAATAAATATGATATGGAATTAACAAAAATAGTTTATACAAAATTTGAACAAGCATTGGACAAAATTACAAAATCTGATGCCGGAAATATTGAAGAATTTATTGACATCTTACAGGCAAAGTTAGATGAGCGATTAGAGCATAAACCAGATGCGCCATTGATTGACCACTTTCAGACAGATTGGATGCCGAAATGATAGTTAATGTGGCATCAATTCCCTTAAGAAGCCCTTTCCGTTATCCTGGTGGAAAAACTTGGTTAATTCCTTGGATCAGGACTTGGTTGAAGAGTTTCAGCACTAAGCCAGAATATTTCGTTGAGCCATTTCTTGGTGGCGGCATAGTCAGTTTGACTGTTGCATTTGAGAATTTAGCAGAACAAATAATAATGATGGAAATTGATCCAAATGTGGCTGCGGTTTGGGAAACAATACTTGGGAAAGATATAGATTGGTTATGTGATCGTATTTTGTCATTTAATCTAACGACTGAAACCGCAAAAGAAGTTATTATGAAACCTGCAATAACAACAAAAGAACTTGCGTTTAGAACAATTCTAAAAAATAGAATCAATCATGGAGGTATTCTTGCAGATGGCAGTAGTTTTATAAATAAAGGCGAAAAAGGAAAAGGTATAAAATCAAGGTGGTACCCATCAACTTTATGTCAGCGCATACAAGACATTAAATTAATTAAAAACATTCTCATTTTTAAGCAAGGTAATGGATTAAATTATTTAAATGAAATAATGTCACAAAAAAACATGGCCATTTTCCTTGATCCACCTTATACAGTATGCGGCAAAAAACCAGGTTCTCGCTTATATAAATATAATGAACTTGATCACAAACTATTGTTTGAAATTACTGCACAAACAAAGAGTGCTTTCTTAATGACTTATGATAATAATATTGAAGTCAGTGATCTGGCAAACAAATATAAATTTGATACTGAGTTAGTCTTGATGAAAAGTACACACCATAGAGAAATATACGAATTGCTCATCAGCAAAAATTTGGATTGGTGTAGAAATAATGACTCTCAGGAAATCCCCTTGATTACTGAAGATTTATATCAAATAGAGCCTCTTGAAAAACCTCTGTTTTGCAACTTCAACGGAGTTGAGGAATTGCGCCATAATGAAGCCGGACGCAGTTTTGGAGCGGAAGCTGGAATGAAGGGCGCAAACAAAAATGAGGTTTTGCAATTACCTCAAATATTGAGTACATTATGATTAATAAAATATCAATAATCGCTTGTTATAGAGACAAAATGACTGTAATATCCGACAACATTCGATGGAAGATAATACTCAAATAGGCATACTAATGACACACGAACAGCCCCCATCTGCCCCAAAATCCCTGAACTTCATAGAAGAAATCATGGAAGCCGATCTGGCTTCCAATAAGCACAGCGGACGCATAATGACGCGCTTTCCGCCGGAGCCTAACGGTTATTTACACATTGGACACGCCAAGAGCATTTGCATCAACTTTGGTCTGGCAAAAAAGTATGGCGGGAAAACAAATATACGCTTTGACGATACAAATCCCGTCAAAGAAGACGTGGAATATGTTGACTCAATACGCGAAGACGTGCGCTGGATGGGATTTTCGTGGGCAGGCGAGTTCTACGCGAGCGATTATTTTCCACTGCTGTACGACTTTGCGGAATATCTCATACAGAATGGCAAAGCCTTTGTATGCGACTTAAGCGAATCTGAAATAAAGGAATATCGCGGCAACTTCTATACCCCAGGGCATCCAAGCCCATACAGAGACCGCTCACGGGAAGAGAGTCTGAACCTTTTCAGACGCATGAGGGCCGGGGAATTTCCCGATGGTTTCCGTGTTCTTAGGGCAAAGATAGACGTTCAGCATCCCAACATGAATATGCGCGATCCCCTGATGTACCGTATTCGCCGCGCTCATCACCACAGAACCGGCAGCGATTGGCGCATATATCCCATGTACGACTACGCACACGGCATTTGCGATGCCATTGAAAACATCACGCACAGCATTTGCACACTTGAATTTGAGGATCACAGACCACTTTACGATTGGTTTTTGGAGCAAGACACTGAGGAAAAGTTTTTCAAGCGGCCATTGCCGCGCCAAATCGAATTTGCGAGACTGAACCTTACACATACGGTGATGTCCAAGCGCCGCCTCCTTCAATTAGTGCAGGAAGGCATAGTTTCTGGCTGGGATGACCCAAGAATGCCTACTATATGCGGATTGCGCCGCAGAGGCTACACACCCGAGGCCATAAGGTCTTTTGCAGAGCGCGTTGGTGTGGCAAAACGAGACATGCTAGCCGAAGCCAGTCTGCTGGAAGCTTGTGTCCGCGAAGACCTGGAAGCAAACGCGCCGCGCAGAATGGCTGTGCTGCGTCCGTTAAAACTGACCATTACTAATATGACACCCGAACAGTCCTTTGATGTAGAACTCCCCCATTTCAATGAAAAACCAGAATCAGGGGTACGTAAGCTGCGCTTCACAAAAGAGTTGTGGATTGAGCAGGACGATTTCAGGGAAGCCCCCCCTAAAAAATGGTTCCGCCTGGCCCCTGGCGCTGAAGTGAGATTACGGGGTGCCGCTATTGTTCGTTGCCAGGAAGTAGTCAAAGATTCTCAAGGTGGTATTACAGAGCTTAAATGTGTCTGGGATGAAAATTCCAAAGGCGGAAATGCCGCCGATGGGCGAAAAATTAAAGGTACCATTCACTGGGTCAGCGATGAAGAAGCGATTGAAGCGGAATTAAGACTATACGACCAGCTATTTCTTGCAGAAGACCCCATGGACATACCTGAAGGACAGGATTGGCGGCAAGGCGTAAACAGCCAGAGTCTGGAAACACTCAGTGCTAAACTTGAACCAAACCTGGCAAATGCTCAACACGGACAGCGCTTTCAATTTGAAAGAACAGGCTACTTTGCCGTTGACAGCGATTCAACCCCCAAATTGCTGGTTTTCAATAGAATTGTCGGCCTAAAGGACAGTTGGGCAAAGATTGAGGCAAAATCATAGAAAACAATAAAAAAATATGATTTTTGTGAGGTAAACGTGGGGTTTTTAGATTCAGTATTCACCAAATTTAAAAAGGGATTGCAGCGGACACAGGAATTGGCGCTTGGCCCAATGCAGCGGCTGTTGGGATTGAAGCGGTTGGACGAGGATCAGCTTTTAGAAATAGAAGATATGTTACTTCAAGCCGATCTCGGTGTTCACGCAACACAGCGCTTGATGGACAGACTGCGGTTTGAGATGCAAAAGTCCAATGAAATTGACCCCAGAGCCTTAATCAAGGATGAACTGCTAAAAATCATATCTCACGCGCCCGCATCCCCATTTCAGCCCGTAGGCACCCAAGTGATTTTATTGGTTGGGGTCAATGGCGTTGGTAAAACCACAACACTTGGAAAACTGGCGGCGCGTTTGAAATCAGAGGAGCAGGATGTCCTGGTGGTGGCTGGAGACACATTCAGAGCCGCCGCGATAGATCAGTTGGAACTTTGGGGTGAAAGAGCCGGTGTTCCGGTGATTCGCAACCAGATGGGGGGTGACCCCGCAGCCATAGCCTTTGATGGAGTCACATCCGCAAAAGCAAAGGGAATCCCGTGGGTATTGATTGACACTGCGGGAAGACTGCACAACAAAGAGCATTTGATGCGTGAATTGGATAAAATACGCCGGAGTCTGCAAAAAGTTATTCCAGGCGCACCTCACAGGGTTTTATTGGTTCTTGATGCCACCACCGGCCAGAATGGCATACAGCAAGCCGAAAGTTTTAAACAGACCGCAGGGGTTACGGACCTTGTACTCACAAAGCTGGATGGCAGCGCAAAGGGCGGAGTAATAGTCCCAATACTGGAAAGAATAAAATTGCCGATTACCTTTGTGGGTGTGGGCGAACAAGTGGATGATTTAATACCCTTTGACCCGGAAGCGTTTGTGGAAGGGTTGTTGAGTGCCTGATTTAACGCCGGAATCCGCCTGGGAACACGCTACGGGCGGCCCATGGCCAAAGCCGGAGTGCTTGTCTGGCGATGAGCTGGCTATGGCTGAGGCAATCAGGGAAAGCTTGACCGGAATCGGACTCTCAAGCCCAAACCCTTCTGTCGGCTGTGTATTGATGAAAGACGGACGCTCCATCGGCAGGGGAGCGCACAGACGTGCAGGCGGCTCCCACGCCGAGATATTGGCAATCCAGGACGCAAGAGAGCGCGGAGAATCAGCAGACGGCGCAACGGCGTATGTGACATTGGAACCATGCTGCCACTTTGGCAGGACACCGCCGTGTACAGACGCGCTGTTGCGGGCTGGCGTAAAAAAAGTTGTTGTCGGTGTCCGGGATCGCAACCCAAGGGTTGCCGGCGGCGGTTTGGCGATACTCGGCGCTAATGGCGTTGAAGTGGTCGAAGGTGTCCTTGGAAATATTTGCGCGCACTTACACGCCCCATTTTTCAAGTCAATTCAGACCGGTCTTCCCTGGGTAATGCTGAAACTAGCGCTTGGCTCTGACAATGGCATTGGCTCAACAAGTGTTACGACAAATATAACAACACCAAAGACACAGAGCCTTGCCCATGCACTTAGACGAGTGTGCGATGGGATACTCGTGGGACGAAACACGGTGGCTGTTGACAATCCCCAACTGACTGACAGGTGGCTTGAACCTGCTGAACCCAACCGTGTGTTTCGCAGAATAGTTCTGGACAGTCACGGGTCATTAAGTTCCAATCGCAGTGTGTGGCAGAACGCAAGCGGTCATTTGTCAATGAGAGTTCTGACCGAAGAAGCGGAGCCCATTGATGGTGTAGAAGACCTCCGCCTGCCGCCCGGATCGGGAGGTTGCAGTTTGCGACATCTGTTGCACGAATTAACACTTCGCGGCATTTGCAGATTATTGGTTGAAGGCGGGGCAAATCTGGCTTCACAGATGCTTCAAAATAATTTGGTGGACGTCTTGCACATTTTTCGCAGCGCTAAACCTGTGGGCGGGTCAATCGTTACACTGGACAGCAGTGTGTTTGGCGCACCGGCGAATTTTGTTCGGTTTGACGGCGGTGTATGGGAAGTTTGGTATAAAAACAAAATCAATGTGGCATAATAATTGAGTTGCTCTTGTACTACCGGAGGTGGTCAGGTGTTTTTGAAAATGTATCGCATTCTCTTTGCAGTCGTGCCTTTGCTTTTAATGGCGGCCTGCATTGGCGGCAACAGTGAAATTTCGGTTTTCGTCAGCGCTGAATTTGAAAAAAGGCCGATAACACCCACTGGTTTATCGTCTGGAGAATACAGGCCAGCCAGATACTGCTGGGTGGAAGGTTTTGACCCGCAAACCGGCCATATTTATTTTTCGGGTTATTTAGGTCCAAGAGGCGATGGAATTGCCAATGTACCGCAGGGTGCCAATTTGCAAGTTCGTTTGTTCGCCGCTTACGAAGTCCCAGGAAATAATTCTGGAAATTTCCAAATGCGTGGAAGCGTTAAAAATGGTTCTATATTGGATATGTACAATAATATAAGCGCATTTAACGACATTCCTGATTGGTTTGTTTTGAGCGAACAATTCTATACGGGAACCCAGGATTTAACTATTAACATAAGGGCATTGCATTCAACATGGAACAGAGAGGCAGGGGCATTTAATATTGCTGACCAGGCTGTTGAATTTGCATCTAAAATTGCTGATCTGGAACCCGGTCTGGACTTGCCTAACCTGCATTCATTCTGGTCTCCCAACAATCAATACACCAATTATCCTCGTGTGGCATATGACAGACAAAACAGAATATTAGCGCAGCAATCTACGGACAG
>JAIRRD010000116.1 GCA_031256155.1 Holophagales bacterium | reverse complement strand
CAAAATAACTTCCGGTATCGGTTCTGCGTCTGCTGGCTCCAGCCACAATTTTTTTAACGGAGGCCGACAATGGTTGATGCTGGTCTCGCCTTCATATATTTTTCCGGTATCATCTTCTGCTAAAAGAGTCATTTGCGTGAGCGTTGCCGGATAAAGTCTCCCAACAGTGACAAGCACATCTGAAAGTTGTCTGATGGCCGCTACCCAACTGCCGCAAATGTCCGCCATTGCTGACAGCATCAGGTTACCGAGACTGTGACCACCAAGCGCGCCATCGCTCTTAAATCTGTATTCCAGCAGATCGCTTAGAACCGAACCTTTTAAACCCAGAGATGAAAGGCAGTTACGCAAGTCACCCGGCGGAATTACACCTAATTCTTCCCGCAAACGACCGGAAGAACCGCCATTATCTGAAACTGCCACAATTCCCGTTAAACGCCATGAATTTTTTTCCCGCACAGCTTCAGGCTTTAAAGCTCTGAGCAGTGCGGCTAAACCTGTCCCACCACCAATTGCAACTATACGGAGGGGGGCTTCGGTGTCTATCGCCAATGGCTTAACTTAACTCAAAATTGGCAAAACAGGGAACATTGCGGCATTGCTTGAAGTCTGGTTCAAGCCTATAGACATGCTGTATTGCTGGCTCCAGATCAATGGCAGTCTTTAAAGATTCCGCCGCCAACTCCACTTGTTTGGTTTCTACAAGTGCTAAAGCTTTCAAATAATGAACATTAGCGTTAGAGCTCTCTTTTTTAAGAATTTGTTCAATCTTTTCCAAAGCCGCCTCGGGCTGTTTGGCATTTAACAAAAAAACGGCTTCTTGAATGGGAACGGGGTCTGGCGGCACAACACCTTTATTTTGCTGGTGGGCAATATAGCTTCTGGCAACCCTCGCTATGCTGAAATTGTCAATCGCAGAGGCTTCTTTCGCAATAGTTTCAAGCAACGGAATTGCTTCGGCAACGTTATTAGCGGAAACCATTTTAATAGCTTCGTTCAGCTTAGGCTCCAGGTGTTCTGCCGAGCTTTTAGGTTTGGATGTTTTTGATTTTGTTGACATAAATCACCTCATGTCTGATTCAGGGAATACTTTCTGTTAGATAACTTACCTACGTACTTTTGAAAATTGCTGACTCGCGGCTCAGCAGTTTAGTTGAAATGTATGTCAGCAGTGCGGCCATAGCCACTGTCATAAAAAAAGCTATCAGATATTCCAGAACACCGGCCTGCTGAACAAACAATTTACGAATGGCCAAACTGATGTTGACGATTGGAATATACGGCAATAACCCCACCTTTTCTATGCCAGGCATCATTGAAAAAATACTGAGGGCAACTACCAACAACATAAGCGGTATCATTGCCGTTCCCGCCTCCTGGGAATTTTTGGCCTGAATTCCCAGAAGTATTATCAGATTAGAAAACATGAGGCCCAATGGGAGCATCAACAGCAATGTTAGGGCAATTATTGTAGGATCCGCAACTGAGGCAATGCTCATTGATTGAACCGCTTCCTGACCCGCCATTGCCGCATATTCAGCCTTGGTTTCCATTGACCCGAATAGTGTACCCATCGAAAATGCCATCGAGGCTATGTTAATTATTGAAATAATAATCCCCATAAAAAAGACATAGAGCATTTTACCCCAGATAATTTCATGGCGCGGAAGCCCTGTAGCAAGGAGTGTAATGAGAGTCCCGCGCTCGCGCTCACCAGCGGTTACATATATACCAAGCTGCATAGAGCCTGTAAAAAGCATTAACATCAAAATGTACGGCAGCATTGTTCCAAGGAGCTTTGCAAGAGCAAGTTCCGCACCGCCAACCTGCTGCGAATGAATTTCTGTTGGCATAGCCAGCTGGGTTGATGCTCCTAACTTCAGCAGTCTGGACTGAACAGTTGTTTTGTCCAATTCCTGCAAAACATCCTCCAGTCTTTTCATTCCGACTTGCCCTGTTTTTTCTACTTTGTTGTACAGCACATTTACCGGAATTGTCCTGTGCTCCGCCATATCTTGAAACGCACTAGATTCTAAGGTTACAAGCATTTCAAGTTGATCGTCTTTAATCGCTTGTTTGACATCACCATCGGGAACAGGGACTAACTTAAAATCATCTGGTCTGGACTGTAAGAACTGTTCAAGAACCTTTGAAGAATCTATGAGGGCAATGCGCGTTTGACTTGAACGCGCTTGCTGCACCTCTCTGCTTACCATTTTGCCAATCATGCCAAACAGCAGCGGATATAAGACAACCGGCAATGCCAATGTAAAAAACATCGTCTTGCGGTCTTTGGTAAATTCTATTAATTCTTTTTTTAGTACCAGCCAAATGCCTTTCATACCTCACCTCCATCAGCCGCCAGCTTAAAGAAAACTTCATCCAGTGTCGTAACGCCATACTGAGCAAGTATTTCCTTGGGAGACGCATCTCCATGCAGTTTTCCATTAAAGATAATCCCTACCCTATCGCATAGCTGTTCAACCATTGGCAGGACGTGGGTACTGACTATTACTGCGCGTTCTTCTTCTTTCATTATTTTCAGGAGGTCAAGAACAGTTTTTGCCGTAAGCACGTCCAAACCAGTAGTAGGCTCGTCAAAAAGAACCGCCCTGGGGTCATGGAGCAAAGCTCTTGCGATTGACACCTTTTGCTTTTGACCAGACGAAAAAGATTCCATCTTTACATCGGCGAAACTCGTGAGATCAAGTTTATCAAGCAAATACATCCCACGGCGTTCAGCGACAGCGGCATCAACGCCCTGGAATTCACCAAAAATCCTCAACAACTCCCTAGGCGAAAAGCGCCCGTAAACACCGAGATCCGTTGACAAGAAACCAAGATTGCCGCGCACTTTTTCAGATGATGTCTTCGTATCATAGCCAAAAACCTCTATTGAGCCACGCTGTGGTTCCATAAGGCCAGCAATCATTCTCAGGGTTGTAGATTTACCCGCCCCGTTCGGACCAAGCAACCCATATATTTCACCGGGCTTTACTTGAAAACTGATGCCCTTGACGGCATCTATAATCTTATTTTTGCGCGTTTTTTTGTCTTTAACGGTAAAAGTCTTGTGTATATCAACGACACGTATCACCGTATCCCCCAAAATCTGATTTTTAGTGCAATTTGCGCTTGCAGTGCCTGCCTAACATCGGACAAAGTACACCCACAAGTATCACACAACCATGATTTGCAAGCAAATCATGGTTAGAGCAATCCAGCCTTTCAAAGTCGAACTGCTCTAAAAGTGTATGACAAATACGTTTGATTTACATCCTCATGAGTACATTTTTTCCCGCCAGTTTAACGCAGTACCCCCAAAGAAATGATTGCAATGCCTGCGATGAAACAATAGATGACAAATCCGCTTAGGCGCGGACTTGCCGTAAAGCGATCCAATAAACTGATAGCAAAATATCCAGAGACTCCAGCAGCACATATGCCTGCAATACACAATAAAATTAGATTTAAAGAAGTATCCGGGAATAATTCGCCTTGAGCCAAGGCTGAGCTTTGAAACAATGCTCTGACCAAGTGACGACCTTCCACCAACGCAGCGGCGCTAATAGTCGGAATACTCAAAAGAAAACTAAATCTCATGGATTCAGATAATCTAATGCCGCGAAAAACGCCCACAGATATTGTTGAACCGCTACGCGAGAGGCCAAATCCACCTCCCAGCCCTTGAATTGCCCCAATACACAGAGCATCCAAAGTATTCATCTCAGCCATAGCCCTGCCCTGTTTTCGCTTGGCCAAATAATTCGCGCCCCAAAGCATTGCCGCAGTCAGCACAAGAAAAATCCCATACAGCCACAAATGTCCCTTTGCTGATTCTTTCAAGGGCTTTGTAAGCATAGCCAATGCACCCGTCGGAATCATTGCCAAAAACAATAGCCAAGCCAGTTTTAATCCCGCAGGATTCTTGCCGAATATGCCTTTCAAGACTCTTAAAAGGTCTTCTCTATAGTAAATCAAAAGAGCAGCAAGCGTTCCAACGTGTAAAAGCACATCAAACGCCAGGGGCATACTCTTTCCCAACAGTACATTTTCCGCCACCGTCAGATGAGCAGTGCTTGAGACCGGCAGAAATTCAGTAAGACCCTGAATCAGGCCCAAAAGTATCGCATACAATAAGTTCAAACAAACTCCTTTAATTTCAGGCAAATCCTCAAAATGCATCTCGTCATACAGGAGATATTTCGGAGATGTCAGCCTCAATCTGCAAACAAATCTGACATAGCAGTTCAACTACTTAGAGTAGTTTAACTTTGAGAAGGTAAACTGCTCTAAGCTGGGATTTGTTCGCAAATCACAGCCGCATGGTGCTCTAGCTGGATATTGGAATAAAAGTTTGAGCGCACTCATTTACCTCTAATCTTAGCCCACAATTTCTTAAACGTGAATCCATCAAGAATATCGAAAAAGACCGGAATAACAATCAGCGTCAAAAGCGTTGAGGTTATTATGCCGCCCACAACAGTCCTAGCCATCGGCGCACGCAGTTCGGCTCCGCTTCCTATGCCGAGGAACAGCGGCAGCATGCCGCCTATCATAGCGAAAGTAGTCATAAGAATGGGGCGAAGACGCGTCATCCCAGCCTCCACAAGGGCTTCCCGGCGCGACATATTCTTTTCACGCATCAACTGAAGCGTCCGATCAACCAACAGAATGGCGTTCTTCACAACGAGGCCCATCAAGAGTATCAGACCTATCTGTGTCATCATGCTCTGGGAATCGCCCGTTATGAGCAACATCAGCACCATGCCAACCATAGCGAGCGGTAGCGTCAGCATGATAGTAACAGGCAGTTTAAAACTCTCGAACTGGCTGGCCAAGACCAGGTAGATAAAGATTATGGCAAGCAGGAAGGCCGTACCCATATCTCGGGCCATCTCAGCAGTCCACTTGGCCATGCCATCGAATTCCGCTGTCACACCAGGGGGGAGGCTACCCTTGGCCTGTAACTCCGCCACGCCTCTGGCCAGTTCGCCGGTTATTTCCGTCAGCGTCTTGCCCTCCATGTTGGAACTCAG
>JAIRRD010000086.1 GCA_031256155.1 Holophagales bacterium | reverse complement strand
GAACGCGCCATCGGGGAATTTGCCTTTGACGCTAAAAGAGAAACTACCGCCCTTGCTGCGGCTCTTGAACGCTCCAAAACGGAACTGGGCGCAAAACACCCATTTGTTGTATCAGTTCTTGGAAGTAAATCACCCCAGGAAACTGCAAAAACTGCCATTGACGGTACACGTTTAGTTCAGCCCGATGCCCGCAAAGCTCTCCTTGAAGGCGGCAAAGAATCGCTGAATACCTCAAAAGACCCCTTGCTGGCAATCCTTCTCAAGCTCAGAGATATTCAGGCGCGTGTGAGTAAAGCTCAAAGTGACGCACGCGCAATTGTTGACGAATATGCCCCCCGCATCGCCAAGGCCCGTTTTGCCGTTTATGGAAAAGAAATATATCCAGATGCCACCGGGACGCTGCGCCTGACCTACGGCGCAGTTGAAAGTTACAATGCCAATGGCACAAAGATTCAACCCTTCACCACTTTCTACGGACTGTACGACAGACACATAGGATGGGGCGGCAATGCCGCCAATGCGGAAAACGGCGCCTGGACACTGCCTGAAAAGTGGCTGACACTAAAGGACAAATTGAACTTGGAAACACCGCTCAATTTTGTTCACACAGTAGATACCATAGGCGGCAACAGCGGTAGTCCCGTACTCAACACCAGTGGCGAAATAGTGGGTCTTTTGTTTGACGGCAACTTTGAGGGTCTGCCAAGCAATTACTTTTACGATGAAAAGCTAAATCGCTCCGTAAGCGTGGATATGAGAGCCGTCATAGAATCTCTCAACAAGGCGTACGACGCCAGCTTCCTGGTTGAGCAGATGGGGCGCTAATCAATAACAAAAACTTTTGTTTTTAGGAGAAAACATGCGTTTATCCCTCACCGCACTTTTACTGACCGCAATTGCGGCACCTACACTCCGTACTGACGAAGGCATGTGGACCTTCGACAACATACCTTCCGGGAAATTAATGGAAAAATACGGATGGGCACCGGATAAAGCTTGGCTGGATCATGTCCGTATGTCTTCCTTGCGCTTTCCGGGCGGGTCTGGTTCTTTTGTCAGCAAAGACGGCCTGGTTTTGACAAACCACCATGTAGGACATAACTTCATTCAGTCCGTGAGCAAAGATGCCAACTACGTAAAAGATGGCTTTGCAGCGGCATCCCGCGATAAGGAAATTAAAGTTCCGGGGCTGAAACTTATGATGCTTCAGGATACGTTCAACATAACTGAGGAAGTCGAAAAGGCCGTCCCGGAAAAAAAAAAAAAAAAAACGGCTACAAGGGCGCGTGTTGCCGCAGTAGGCAATGCCCTTAGTGTCCATACTGTAAAAACGGGCCTTATATGCGAACCTGTCAATCTATATCAAGGCGGCGAATTCTGGATTTATGCTTACAAAGTCTTTGAAGACGTACGTCTAGTCGCCTGTCCCGAATACCAAGTCGCGGCATTTGGCAAAGAGGATGACAATTTTACATGGCCTCGCCACGACCTAGATTTCAGTCTTTTCCGTGTCTATGAAAACAACAAGCCCTATCTGCCGCAACACTATCTCACCTGGAGTACCGCGGGCACCAAAATTGGCAGTCTGACATTTATCTCCGGCCATCCGGGTTCAACATCCCGCCTGAATACCATTGCCCAGATGAACTACGACCGGGATGTCAGATATCCTCCCGTACTGAAGAGGCTTGAAACCGCATCGGCTCAGTTGAGAGAAATCGCCCGTCAGAGCCAGGAGGGCGAGCGTCAGGTTTCGGCTCAGTTAATGCTCACTGAAAATAGCCTTAAAGCCATTACAGGCTACCACAAAGGTCTGTTGGACGTGGACGCAATGGCCGGAGTCCAGAAAGCGGAGAACGAACTGAGGTCTAAAGTCGCAGCCGACCCAAAACTGAAAGTAATAGCCGGAGAAAGCTGGGATAAAATCGAAAAGACCATTGCCGACCTTGAAAAATTGACAAAAGACAGCCAATATACAAATCTTGCCAGCGCCCCCACACTGTTTCTGACATTGAATTACATTCGTTCCCTCAATGAGTCAGCCAGATCGAAAGATGACAGGATGGCGGGCTATCAGACTGACAGCGAGTTGGAAAAAATCAAAGAGAACTTTCTTGAAGGCCCCAAAGAAGATACGGCAAAAGAAATCGCCGCATTCACAGCCGCGCTGACAGCCGCACAAAGCGGACTTGGCGGTTCTCACACCTTTGTAAAGACTATTCTCAACGGCAAGACCCCGGCTGAAGCCGCCAAACATTTAATAGAAAAAACCAAGCTTAGAGACAAATCATTGCGTAATTCGCTGGTAAAAGGCGAATTGAAAAGCATCGCAAGTTCCAAAGATCCGATGGTTGAAGTTGCCTATAAATTAGAACCCTACATGACAGACATTCGCAGACGGAACGATGACTACAACTCTGTCATTGCCGATAACGCCGCTCGCATAGCAAAGGCAAGATTTGATGTCTATGGACACGATGTCTACCCGGACGCTACATTCACGCTTCGCCTGTCATACGGCAGCGTAGAGACGTACCCTATGGAAGGGACACTCGCTCAGCCATACACAACATTTGCCGGACTCTATGACCGTGCCGATTCCTGGGGGCCGGAAGCTCGCTGGGGATTCTGGAGCCTTCCCCAGCGTTGGATAGAAAAGCGATCTCGCTTAAACCTCAGCACCCCCTATAACTTCATAACCAATAACGACATAACCGGCGGTAACAGCGGTAGTCCAATCATAGACCAAAAAGGTGAATTGGTCGGCCTGGCCTTTGACGGTAATATCCACAGCCTTCCAGGCACATATTACTTCAATGGCAAACTAAACCGTACCGTAGGCGTTGATTCGCGCGGAATTCTTGAGGCCCTTGACAAGGTCATGGAAGCTGGACACCTTGTGAGTGAAATATTGGGCAAGTGACTTTTCAACACCAAGTCGCGTTCAATGCCTGTTGAACGCGACTTGGAATGAGGCGCGGATCAATCAGGGAGCGCGGCATCATCAAATACCGAAACCATGTTTCTTCTGATTTTAGCGGTGTACAGAGCCTTGTCCGCGCTTTCCACAAGTTCTTTCGCATTGATGGCCAAATTGTTAAAGTTGGATATACCGATACTTATTGTTATTTTGACTGAAACATTTTGTTCTTCGTTGAAAATGGGGGTCTCCTCAACCGCTTTTCGTATTCGTTCCGCTATTTCCAAAACACGCTCCATACTTGAGTTAGCGATTATTACAGCGAATTCCTCACCACCGTAGCGTATGAAATAATCGTCTGTCCGTATGGATTTCTTTATGACTTCCGATATGGATGACAGTACTTTGTCCCCAAAAACGTGTCCGTACGTATCATTGATTTTCTTGAAATGATCCAGGTCAAGCATCAAAAGTGCCAAATCCCTGCGCTGTCTTGTTGAATTTGCAATTTCTTTACGCAGAAAATTCTCAAAATACCGCTTATTGTAAGCACCTGTTAATTTATCCTTTAGCAGAGGGTCTAAAACTACGTTTGAAAATTTTAAAAGTGATACTAATGTCATACCTATGATAAACGCATAAATTGTCAACAGCGCCCTATTCAATCTGCTGAGATGGGTATAGACATGTGAACCATCAATATCAACACCCACCATTCCCAGTATTTCTCCGTCTCTGTCTAAAATGGGCGCATAGGCACCGAGCAGTTTCCCCCACTTTTCATCATGAGTGATGCCGAACGAAACAGGAGCCTTGGAGGAATATACATATTTTTTTTCCTGTCCATTTTCATCTGTTGAACCTGGCGGAGAATAATAAGGGCTTCCTATAGGTTCCGCATCTAGTATAAACTCCGTGGTATCCTTATCAATGCTTCGTTCAGTAAATATGAATTTTACATCACTATTGCTTTTGATGGTAGCGAGATAAGTCTGCATTTTCTTGTAGTATTCGGAATTAGTATCTTTCGTCTCAAGAAATAATTTATATGCCTCAATATCCATCATCAAGCTGTTTGCTATTGAGACCGCTATGCCCTTCGCGCTTAATTCAAGACGTTCAACAATATCCTTCGCGCCTGTGACATAAACGGTTGTGTGCATGACAGACATGACAATAACCAGAACGGTCATACTCAATAAAGTCAAGCGCCTCTTGAATGTTTTATACAACTTGTCCATATTGTAACCAAAAAATGAGTCCGCGATTAATCAAAGTCCCGCGGGGGTGGTTGTCAAACTTGATTTAAAATAGAGTAATAAATAGTGATTGTCAAGCGACTCACGTTTTTTGGTTGACTTCACATTGCTATGTGATAACATTTTTGTTTTCCTCTATGGCAGTTTGTTTTGATATCAAATTTATTTGGAGTGAAGCACATGGCAAATCACAAGTCCGCCACCAAAAAAGCTCATCATGACGTTGCTGTGCGGTTGCGCAATCGTTCCAGCCGCAGTTCCATGAAAACCGCTATCAAGCGTTTCCTGGGTGTTATATCCACCGGCGACAAAGTTGCCGCTTTGGCGTTGTTGCCAACTACCATTGGCGTTGTTGATAGAGCTTGCCGTAAGGGTATCCTGCATAAAAATGCCGCTAACCGTTACAAGAGCCGATTGACACTGAAAGTAAACGCTTTGGCCTAGTTTCCTGCCAGAGCAATTTAACTTTTATGAAACCATAGCGGTTCCACC
>JAIRRD010000038.1 GCA_031256155.1 Holophagales bacterium | reverse complement strand
TGCGCTTTCCGTTTCGCTCCCCGCCTGTGGCGGCTCGCTCCACTCTCAGCGCAGACTGGGTACTCCGTGCCATTCTCAAAGGAAATCGCTATAAATTCTCTAACCTGATTTTGCGGATTCCTGGTAAACTGGTTTGACTCGACTTTGTTCGACTCTTTTCCAACAGACTGAAGGAGATGTCCAAATGTTTTTTTCGTTTGTTTTACTTACGCTTTCAGGAATTGCTGACAATAACCCGGAAACCAGATTACCGGATACCCATGCTATCAAAATAGAACAATCAAGTAACATTCCAACCTCCAAAGAAATAATAGAATCAGCGAAAAAAGCTTTGAGAGGAACTATTTATTCGAAAATAAAACCGTATACGTTATCTTACATATTAGACATGGATATAAATCCAATGGTTGGTGATTCAATGATAATTGATCTTAAATCTTTTTATAAAGAAAAAAAATGGCGGCAAGAGGGTAAGGCTAAAAAAATCAAGAGTGGTATTTCATTTAGTGCAATTACAATTTCTGACTTAAATAAAACAGAAACCTGGGAAGAACAAAAAACTATGTTTGGTGTGATAAAATGGAAAAAGGTTCCATTTGTTAATAGTATTTTGCCATGTCCTGTAACTCTGTATTGGGATAACATGATTTTTGATGAACCTGTTGTCATTAAAGAAAATGGCCTGGAATACTATAGATTGAACGCTAAATTTTCTAATCCTCAATATAAGGACTGGGATTACTCTTATTTTTTTAACGTAAACGACTATCTTTTATACAAATCAATAGGCATAAATAATAAAATGCCTTTTAAGGAAAACACAGAATACAGTGATTATTATAGTACTCAGGGCATAACTATAGCAAGACAAGTAAAAAATACCATGACTAGTTCTCACAAGGGTAAACCCATCACTAACGTGGTAAAAACTACCATTACCGATTTTAAATTTAAAAGCGACATACCGGACTCATTATTTGTTGTACCCAAGAAATGATATTATGAACAGACCGGCAATCAAACTCTCATCTATTGTGTAGGTTTCTCATGCTGAAAAACATCATACTCCATGAAACACTGCTGCATCTGACATCATTTCGCTTTCAAATAATCGTGGGACTGCTGGTAATCATACTTTTTAGTGGTCTTGCCGTAAATATCAGCAATTACAAGAACAAGGTGAGCGAATACAATGAAGTGCTGGCGGCTGATGATTCATACCGCATTGCTGTTCCGCCCAACCCGCTTTGCGTTTTTGCCGAGGGAATGGACTCATATTCCTCAATGTCTGTAGCTATGGATATTCTGGTGAGTGATTTTAAGGTTAAAACACTTGGTAAAAATAATGTTTCAATCAGGTTGTCCGCCTTTGAAACGCTGGACTTTGGTTTTGTCGTCAAGGTACTTATGAGCCTGAGTGCTATAATTATTACCTTTGCCTCTGTCTCCGGCGAAAGATTTTCCGGCACGCTTAAACTTGCCTGTGCTTCCGGAGCCTCAAAGAAAAACCTGATGCTTGGCAAACTAATGGCATCATTTATCTGTTTGTCTGTTCCCTTTTTAATATGTGCGATAATTTCGTGCATTGTCCTTGCGCTGAACAATATGCTGGCCGGCCAGACAGACATTATACGCATTTGTTTGTTTGTCCTTTTTTCCCTGATATACATCCTGTTTTTCCTGCTGGTTGGCTTAATTATTTCAACCATTACTAGGCGGCCTCAGGAGAGTTTGGTAACTGGTGTATTGGTTTGGCTGTTGCTTGTATTTGTAATGCCCTCGCTGTCACCTCAGGTGTCAAAGCTGTTTGCCGACTTGCCATCCACCAGGGCTATGGAGGAGGCCAGAATCCAGGGTTGGATTGGAATGGTTTATGAACACGAAAATTCGGTGGATAGAGACTTTAACAGAAGATTGGGGAAAATGCAGAGCGGATTTGATTCGGAATGGGAAAAGAGCAGAAATCAATTTGCTGGTTACGCTAAAATAAAACGCTGGATTGATTTGTTTTCGCCCTCGGACATATTTAATAACGCAAGCATTGAAATCGTTGGGAATGGGATTCAAAACGCGCTGCATACAAAAAATGCCGTACTGCAGTACAAAAACAATCTTTTGAGAGAGTCTGACTTTTCTGAATTTAGTTTTCAAAGGCTCGGATTTTTAAAGGATTTACTGCCGAGTCTCACTTCAATGTTCGTTTTCTGCGTGGAATTGTGCATATTGCTGCTCGTTGCCTATAGGAAATTCATGCTGTTGGATTTGAGAGAGGGATAGGAGGTGTTCATGATTCTTCACGTAGCTAAAAAAGAAGTTCTTGAACACATAAAGAGCTTCAGGTTCTCATTGGCGTTTCTCTTTATTGTTTTGACCTTTTTTGTTATGCTCTTTATGCGCCACGTTGATTACAGAGCAAAATTTGACGATTACCAGTTGAGGGTAAGAGCGCAGGAATTAAGTTTGGATAAATTTGCCCATTATAATAGAATAAATGGGCTTATAATCCCTATTCTGCCCCCTGCGCCTATGGAAATTATTGTTGAGCCTGCTGTTACAAGCAGTGTAATGGAATCGGGGCGTTCTCTGGATGACAACCCTTTTGACGCGACTAAAATACCACTGGATATGATTGCCATTGTGGGCTTACTTGGTAGTCTGCTGGCACTTCTCCTTAGCTATGACAGCATCAATCGTGAAATTCACGAGGGGACAATCAGATTACTGCTGTCTTCAGGTGTACCGAGAATTAAAATCATAATTGGAAAGATACTTGGCGGCAGTCTGGCGGCTGTGCTGCCTGTAACGGTCATATTTCTGCTTGCGTCCCTGTGGCTGGCAATAACCGGAGGGCTGGGGTGGGGGGTAAATCTGTGGATTTCGTTTATGGGAATCTTTTTGGTTTCACTCATTTACATAGTGTTCTTTTACTGCCTGGGTGCTTTTTTGTCATCTGTAATTCTTGACCAGACACTGTCAGCCCTTTCGTGCTTTGGTATCTGGGTAGTATTTGTAATAGTTGTGCCTGTGATAAGCCCGTATATAGCCGGAGCCGCAATTAAAGTGCCTGATTCGGGCCAGATGCAGCGCCAGATTGACCATATTTATAATGTGGAACGGGATGACGCTATACGCAAAATTATAATGCCCCTGATTGCCCAGGGGCTTTCTTTTGAGGATGCCTGGGATAAAACTAATGCGGCGGAGCTTAACCGGACTTTCCAGGACAGAGTTGATGCTTTGCAGAAAGAGTTTCGCAATGCTTCAATCAGACAATCAAAGCTATCCATCCATCTGGCCTGTGTTTCACCCTATTCACTCTATCTGGCTTCTGTTGAAGAACTCTCTGGTCTTGGCTTTGAACGCTTTCAGCATATCGAAAATGTTATAAGTAACTGGGGACAAAATGCGCGGGAGTATGTGGAACATCAACACAATGAAGCGAGACGGCGAGATACTGCATACACCATAGACAGCAAATTGGATGTGCCGGACATGCCGCGTTTTCAGTATGTGGAACTTGGCTTGTCCTACAAGTATTCAAACGCTCTGCCCTATATTTTGCTGCTACTCTCATTTTTTATCATACCCCTGTTTCTCTACTTAAACGCATTTATAACAAAAAAAGCCTTGCTGCGCTTGTCTTTTGTCCTTATTTTTGTCTGCGCTTTTGATTACAATCTTCTATCAGGAGGAGGTAATTATTGCAAACCCCTGCGTTCCGTTTGCTCCCTACATCTGCAGTCTCTGGCTGGATTTCGTAATTTGTTGATTGTAGGTGAATTACGCCAGAACCTGCTCCAGTCGGGTGCAGCATGCCACTCCGTGGACTTGCAAAACCAGAGGTTTTGCAAGTCCACGGGGTAGTATAACGGGACAGCACATGCACATTCTTCTCACATTCCTGTTTGCTTGTATTACAGCATCTTTCGCCTATCCGCAGTCTTCCGGCGATCAGGCTACGCTACTCTATAACGTCAAGAGAGCGGAAATCATTGTTAATACGACAAAACTTGATTTTGAGGCCAAGGAAAAACTGTACAGAGAGGGCCTTGTTTCGGGCAAGGACTTTGAAGAATCAAAAAACAGGTATCAGGAAGCCAGGCTGAGCTATGTCTATAGCTTAATTCGGGCTACGTCAGGTTCTTTTTATGTCAGTGTGGAAAGAGCCATTAAATATCAAAAATCTGATGGAACAAAGTGGGTAAGGCTGACTTTACTTAATAGTCTTCCCGATTTGGGAAAGACTATTGATGAATTTTTAGGTGTGGAAAAACCTGATGCCATGAGTAACTATAAGGAGCTGTACAATAATGAAATCCGCAATGTCTTTTTGTCCATAGAAAAAGACGATGTGCTTGTTGGTCAGCCACTTGAATATAAAATAAATTCCCTGACATTCGGCGAAAAACGCGACTTTGACTTTCAGATTATGCGCGATCTGGACGAAGTCGTGGTGTGTCTTCGATATGATTTACAGACTGTGGAGCGCAGAAGAGTTTTTTTAATGCCATCTGCATCCGCAAGCCAAATTGTCATAACACCTGAAAATTTTTCTGTAGAGTCAAACCTTGGCGATAAGGCTGTATATCGAATTGCTGTTGAAAGATATATGACGGGTGCCAATGTTGTAAAACTGAATATTCCAGATTTATCACCCCAGTTTCAGTATGATGTATATGACGATTCAACCAGAATTTCTGATGTCAACTTCAAAGAAAATGATTTCAAAAAGCACTTGACATTAAATATTTATTTGCCTGCGCGGGAAAGCCGCGATGTGATTATGGACAAGCCCATAGAATTTCAATTTGTGGCCACTGAGCAGACTGCTATAGATGGAAAGCCTCATTTTATTGAGGGAAAGACAAAATTAGTAATCATTCCCAAAGGTATAGGCAAAATAGAAATTAAAGCGGACAACTTGTTTCAGGAGAGTTCCGGCTCAAATTCAATTAAAATTCCGGTCAAACTGATAAACGATGGAAGTAGGGATATTCTTGATCTCTCATTGGCTATCCGGGGAGGTACAGGATGGGAAAACAAATGCAGCCCCATGACTATTGTTACACTGAAGCCTCAGGGGGAAGCTGCCTTTAATCTGACTCTCACGCCTCCAGCGAATGTGCATCCGGGCGAATATGACTTCAAAGTGACAATCAAAGGGCAGAGCGATGGAAAAACCATATATGCTGATGAAAAGACTTTTCGCATAAAGATAAACCCAAAGACTAACTGGTTTGTGATTACACTGGGTACACTGCTCTCGCTGGCGCTAATCGGCGGCACTGTTTACGGTGCCATCAGGATAATGAAGAATTGACAATCTGACAAGAATGGAGGTCATTGTGCTTAAGGCTCAATCACTTAGCAAGCGATACGAAGACGGCAACCTGGCTCTGGACAGTCTGGACCTGACGGTCAACGAGGGAGAGACCTACTGTATGCTGGGTGCCAATGGGGCTGGCAAGACAACCACAATCAACTTGTTTTTTAATTTCATACAGCCGACAGGCGGCAGTGTCTCTGTGGGTGGCATTGATACTGCTGTCTCGCCTCTGGAAGCCAGAAGGCGGATGGCCTATATTTCTGAAAACGTGATGCTCTATGGTGTGTTGACTGCCCGGCAGAATCTCAGATTCTTTGCGGACATTTCAGGCAAGCCCTGTTCAACTGATGACTGCTACAAGCTGTTGGACAGAGTGGGCTTGGATCGCGGTGTGATAAATTCAAAAGTAAAAACTTTTTCCAAAGGAATGCGCCAGAAACTGGGCTTGGCCATAGCTCTGCTGCGGGACACGCCTGTAATTGTTATGGATGAGCCAACATCCGGCCTTGACCCCAAAGCGTCAAAGGATTTCATTGATTTATTACAGTCTCTGAAGCAATCGGGCAAGACTATGTTGATTTCAACCCACGACATCCACAGGGTAAAAGATATAGCGGACAGGGTCGGGATAATGAGGCAGGGCAAACTAGTGATAGAAAACCTGAATAGTGAATTTAACACCGAGAGCTTACAAGGACTGTATATACAGTGCATGAATGCCTGATTACGACATTAAGCATCTTAAAGCAAAATTGAATGGTCGTAGATGTTTTTTGATTATGGATCAAGCTGGTTGGCATAGTTCCAAAGGTTTGAAGATACCGCCAAACATCAAGCCACTCTATTTGCCCTCACATTCTCCAAAGCTTAACCCAGTGGAGCGTCTGTGGAACTGGCTGAAGCGAAACACAATACGCAACCAGTTTTTCCAAACACTTGATGAAGTCATGGATGCAGTCGCAAACTACATCAAAAAAGCAACTGCACCCGTTCTGAAAAGAATGTGTGGTTGTAACTATATATAGCGGTTTAACTACAATAAGTTAAACCGCTATATATAGTTCGCCAAAGCTATGCCGACGCAGCTTCTTGCTGCTCTGGAGGGCTTCCCTGCCTGATCAGCCGAGAGATGGTGTCCTCCCACCTTTCCAATATCACGATACCTGGATCCTGAATTATGGGATTATCCCCCCAATAGGATTTGTCGGTAGGTTCCCTGTAGGGTTGTGCGATTCGACGAAGCGCATCCCGCAGAGTTTCGCCGTCCTCAATGTTCACTTCGAAACCCGGCCCGACACCAACCCACTCTCCATCGTCGTTCTGCACCATCTCCCCGTAGATAATCATTCTGGACGGCCATTGATATTCATTTGGGGGTCTGTTAGGCGAGGGTTCGTATCGTCCTTCGTTCCACGCCGTCCAATGCTCTATATAGTCCCTGAGCATTTCCAATGCTTTGTCTATATCTTTCGTTGTCGGGGGACTTATCCTGATAGCCGCGTCTGAGAGCGATCCAGAATAGGGGGAGTGGCTCCGGATAAAGGCGAGTGGGTCATTAATTGCATACCAGTGTCCCAACGGGACAACATTTCCCCACCTGCACATCTCCATGCAAACTTCTTCCCACGCATATCCATCGCAGCCCTCGTCTGTCTTCAAGACCCTGGGGCCTTCGAACTCCGGATAAAAGTCATGCCACACCGCTGTAGGCGATTCCGTCCCTGCCGCCTCGGCAGGTAATGAACATTTGCCCTGATTGATTCGCGCATGGCAGGTCTCGACCCAGCTTCTGGTATTGTTAGCTGGGACGGTTTGGCTGGCGTGGCTTTGCACGGCAATTCTTTCCGTACCGTCCTTTGCAACGCCTGTGAGAGCGTTTTTCTGCGAATTACACATCTCCCGCGCAGTAATATTCAGCACTTTAGAAAAAGGTTCTCCGTGAGCAAAGCTCTGAGGCTTCGACAGAGGCGACAAGGCGTTGCCTGAAGTGGTTTTGGCAACATGTGCCGTGTGGGAGTTTATCATGGTAGTTTTCCTTTCTCTTGCCTAAGCAAGAACACATGAGTGGTTCCCTGTTTGCCTACAAGCACATTTTATGCCAGATTGTTAAGGCAAAATTTATAGCGGTTCCATACCGAAATCGCAGAACGCGATTTTGAGATGGAACCGCTATACACTGTAATTTGGAGGGACTGTGTCCAAGCGGTTTTTTATCACCACCCCAATGTACTATGTGAACGACCAGCCGCATATCGGCCATACATATACCACTGTTTTAGTGGATGTACTGGCGCGGCATCACCGCATGTTGGGGGAGGATGTTTACTTTTTGACCGGTACGGATGAACACGGCCAGAAAATAGAAAAAACCGCCGCTGAGCGCGGTATAAAGCCCCGGCAATTGGTGGATGAAGTTGCGCCGAATTTTGAAAATCTATGGAAACAAATGGAGTTGACACAGGATCACTTTGTCAGAACTACACATAAATCACACATAGAACTTGTTCAGCGCCGTTTCAGGGAATTATCTGCGAAAGGTGATATATATAAAGCCGAGTACGAAGGTCTCTACAGCGTTTCCGATGAAGCTTTCGTTACAGAAATGCAGGCCAAAGAACTGCAAGCACAGGGCTTGGCTCATACATTGACCACGCTGAAAGAAGCCAGTTACTTCTTTCGCCTCTCAGCCTATGAGAACTGGCTGATTCAGCTCTTTGACCGCTATCCGGAATTTGTCAAACCGGATTTCCGACTGAATGAAGTCAAACAGTTTGTCGCACCCAATGGCGAGAGAGGCAATCTACAAGACCTCTCAATCAGCCGGACTTCCATTACATGGGGTATTCCTGTGCCAGGGGATGAAGAACATGTAGTTTACGTATGGTTTGATGCCCTGCTGAGCTACATGAGTGCTTGCAGAGACGGTTATTGGCCGCCGCAAATACAAGTGGTCGGCAAGGATATTTTACGTTTCCACGCCGTCTATTGGCCTGCTTTCCTGATGTCCATCTTCCGTAAAGAGAGCGATGACCTCAACGGCGAACTGCCGGAGAGAGTTCGCCAGCAACTGCCCCAGAGCATTTTGGCTCACGGCTGGTGGCTCATGGGCGATACAAAAATTAGCAAGTCGCTGGGCAACATAGTGAGGCCAAGGGAACTGCTTCACTTCGGCCATAGTGCTGCCAGGTATTTCATGCTGCGGGATATGCAAATCGGCCATGACCGCAGTTTTACATTCGAGGGCTTTATGGAACGTCTGAACGCTGATTTAGCAAATGGCTTAGGCAATCTCGCCAGCCGTTCTATCAGTATGCTTCACAAGTACCGATCCGGCGCAGTTCCGGTACCTGCCGCCTGGGATACGGCTGACAGTGAAATCAAGGATTTAATAGGCAATACACCATCTGAATACCTGGCCCGCATGGAGCAAAACAACTTCAGCGGTGCGCTGGAGTATCTGTGGGGGACACTCAGAGCCTTGGACAGTTATATCGTAAAGTCCGAGCCCTGGAATCTGGCAAAGGACGCATCCAACTCAGTCAAGTTGGATACAGTATTGGCTCAATTGTACCGCGCCCTGCGGATGACAGCCGTTCTGGCGGCACCCGTGATGCCTGACATGTGCCAACTGCTGTGGGAATCTCTTGGACTTCCGGGCAGAGTTGAAAATCAGCGATTTGCGGATATAAATTTTGACGAACCCGCCCCAGGCCCGGTCAAAGACCCCAGACCACTATTTGCCAGAATTGATAAAGACACCGCAATAGCTGAAATTGAAAAGCAGCAGCCCCCTCAGCTTCCAGCATCAAAATTGGACGTACCCGAGCTGCGCGAGACCACAGATTACGACACTTTTTGCAAAACAGACCTCAGAATTGGCCTGATTCTCGAAGCAGAGCGAGTTCCCAAGAGCGACAAGCTCATAAGGATGAAGGTTGACATAGGTCTGGAAAAACGAACAATCGTCGGCGGTATAGGAAAGGCATATGAGCCGGATCAGTTGACCGGAAGGAAGGTAGTTGTAGTGGCCAATCTAGCCCCCAGAAAGCTCATGGGGATTGAAAGTCACGGAATGCTCCTGTGCGCATCCGACAACACATCCAAGCCCTACTTAATCGCCCCCTCAGATGATGCTCAGCCCGGATTTATCGTCAAGTGATACATCCCGTCTGGCATTTTGAACTTGTGCGGGACACCAACGCCCCCTTAGCTCTGGTGCGTGAAGCTCTTTTGAACGGGCAGAACTACAGCCAATGGCACCCGCGCCATCGCACAGCATCCCCGGAAATAGTCGAAGACGGCGAGCGCCTTGAAGTTCTGTGCCGTATTCACAAATTCGGAGTGCGTGAGGAAGCGCGGTACATTGCAGAGCCAGCCAACGGCCGCCTGCTGCTCACCTACCGAAACCGCTTCAGTGGCTGGCCCGTAATTCTCCTGATGGGATGGTGGCGCATAAAGAGCGAACATATTTGGGAGCGCTTTGTATCGTCACTGCCTTAACTTACGGAGGCTCAATGCGTTTTTTCTCATGGAATGTAAACGGATTCCGTGCGGCTCTGAAAAAGGGGTTTATGGATTGGCTGGAGGCCACAGACCCGGACGTGCTGTGTCTTCAGGAAATCCGGTGCGAGTGGGATGAGATAGACCTCTCAGTCAGAAAAGCTCTCGAAAGCGCGTATGAAGTATGTTGGTTTCCCGCCAGCTCAAAAAAAGGGTACGCGGGATCAGCAACACTGACAAAGCATGGTAGTGCCTGGAAGCATCAGCGCGGTATGGGAATCCAGGACTATGATGTGGAAGGCCGTATAATCATAAGCAGAAAAGGCAGCCTGACTTTAATCGGGGGTTATTTTCCCAACGCCAGTACTGGTTTAGCGCGCCTGCAGTATAAGCGGACTTTTGCCAAAGCTCTGGCTGATTGCGTAAGAGCGGAGCACACGGCAAAAAACGAAGTGATACTTGTGGGTGACATGAACGTTGCCCCGCAGGAAATTGATTTAGCGCG
Source organism: Holophagales bacterium (assembly GCA_031256155.1). Lineage (GTDB taxonomy): Bacteria > Acidobacteriota > Holophagae > Holophagales > Holophagaceae > WRHW01. The sequence goes on along the minus strand of JAIRRD010000038.1, from coordinate 2,817 downwards.
TCCAAAAGACAACACAAAGAACCCAGGCTTTACACCGGAAGAAAGAGAGGATTTCCAGGGATATTTGAGCGCCGGTCTCGTGGACATACTCCGCGAACGCAATCCTACCGTCCCGGGCCTTTACACCTGGTGGACACAGCGCGGCGGAGCAAGGGAGCGAAACGTGGGATGGAGAATAGACTTATTTCTGGTAACTCAATCACTTGCGAAACAAATAGAAGACACAGCTATCCACAGTGAAATCCATGGTTCTGACCACTGCCCGATAAGTTTGTGTCTGAAAAAAGGCGATTCAGTATGAAAATTGACTGCGTATTGCTCGCCTACAAGCAATACAAGCGAAATGGCTGTATCCAGAGATGATGTCCAGAAGAGGCGGCGCGAGTGGGGGTGGCAATGAACGTGCTTGAAAAGAGGTGGGCCCCAAGAAAAGGATTGACATCTGTTTTGAGGTATTGTATCATGAATTTTTGTAGAGTATCAAAATGGGATTATGTAATGCTGTTTTTTATGAGTGTTTTCGCAGATACTGGAACGATTATAATCCCAAAATGCAACACTCTCTTAATTCAAGCTATTTTTTTAATGACATGTTCTTAAAAGGGTTCTATGATTAGAGTGTTTGTCCACACGTTATTTCTTTTCTTAACAACAACTGTTAGCCTAAGTGCCCAGAATGCACTCCTTGTGCCTTCTTTTGTTATAAGTAAAGCAGAAGTTGATGCTGAAAAGATGGCTGTGATTTATTACATAGGAGGCAAGCACGATCAAAGCAATAGAGAGGCACAGAATTATGTAAGACGTTCTCTAGGATATGATGATCTATTGTATTATGAACTAGATGAATCACAATATGAAGTGTGTTGTGATTTGCTTCAACTTAATTATAGTAAAAATCATGCCATGTTTGTTTTGTATTTTAATGGCAATTCTACTCAGTTTCCCTGCGACATTAATTCGAATGTAGATATTTCACAGCGACTTAGAAACTTAGGATGGAAACCTACTAAAGAACGTTTGGAGGAGTTTTTAGCCTTAAACCCATATAATCAAGAGGCAATCAGCAAGTTATTCACTTTAACATTACAAGATCTGAAGAATCAAACATTTCCACCTAAGACGCAGAATTTTGCATCCGTCAACCGTAAAGATGATGCTCTGCCTTCCTTTCTCAAAGCATTAAAATTACTTGTAAGTTCAGAAGCGATGGAATGGATGACGATTGGATTAACTGCAAACCTTTCACGCATCAATCTTGGGGAATTACGCAAGGCACAAATACTGTCAGATAATTCAGAATTTCAGTTACTCCTAAACGATTATGTGCGGTTAATTGAGAAAAACATAAAACAAAGACCACTGTCGGTACAGCTTTTGTACAGGTATTGGTTTCTTTTTAATTCATTAAAAAGAAACCCAACGCCTTTAACAAGTTTTTTACGAGAGTTAAATTTTCCCAAAGGTACTGATACTTTCATGTCTGATGATTTTATTCACGATGTTGTACTCGATCTTGCACGTAACCAAGCAAGATATAGTGATAAAAATACAACGGATAAAGCATTCCATCTCTTGGATGAAGCTACTGAATGGATGTTAGAGAAAGATCCTCGTTTGGATGATGTTTTCGGACATTTCTTTGTTTCATTTGCGATGGATAAAGCCAGACTATTGATTCAGTATCATCGTTACTTGGAACTTGAAAAACACTTGGAAGATACAAAGAACCTAATTGATGCAAGGTGGTCACAATTTGTGATAGATATTAAAAAGCCTGGTACCTTTAAAGAACAGAACCTTGATGATATTCCTCAAATTAATAGAGTTCGGATTGATTCATTATTGGAACTACCTCCATCAATAAAAAATATCAAGCCGTTTAACGGCATCTCATTAATCCATAATATTGACGAAAATATCTTTAATAAGGTTGTTTATACCTTACAACAAAAAAAAGTGTATTCATCTTTGACACGAAACAATTCTTTCTCAAGAAATTCTTGGTTGGTTTATAATGCTGGCTCCCATGTTGCATCTGGTTCAATCTTGCCAGTGGATGGTGAATCAAGCTATAATGCAAAGATTCTTGACGAACTCTTCGCGATAATTTTTGAAATAGATCAAGCAAATTTCCTAATACTCAAGCAGTTTGTAAAAGAAAACCCCGACAATCTTGATGCTATTGATATTTACTGTACTGATGCTTCCAAGTTTCTGCCAGATGAAGAACTGGAAAATAGCCTCCTCAGATGTCACAGTCGAACTCATACACCACCTTCTTTAGAGGCATTTTCCAAAATGAAAAACAAAGATGAATGGTACCGTCTTGCATCAAGAGTAATTGCAGAGGATCTATTACGAATCAATGATACCCCTATTAGCTCCTTTAGAAATCCTTGGTTGAACTTGAGCCGTTGGGAAGACCTTGAACCCGACAAATTCTCCATTGACTGGTATTCCTTACTAAAGGATTCAGTTTTCTGGTACTCGCCTGAATACTATTTTGCTGCAATAGAGGCTCCGATGCCAGAGGTGGTCTTTACCAAATATCTAAACCAAGCTGAGATGGCCAAAGACTGGGAAGCTGTAATTCTCGCCTGTAGGACAAGATATCGATGGGATAAAAATAAAGTTAAGGAAGGGAAAATACAGTTAGCGTGGGAAAGGGCTGAAACCATGTTAAAAGATACCGCTATGAATACTCATCTGAAATAAACCTCACCTAATAATTGCGGCAATATTTATTGTTTGACAAGCCTATGTTTGGAGAGTATAGTTGTTTTACTTGTGGAGCATAACAATGCTCCACAAGTAAAA
>JAIRRD010000279.1 GCA_031256155.1 Holophagales bacterium | reverse complement strand
GCAAAACTTCCATTTTGCAAGTTCAATGTATGTTGATGGATTGCGCCATAATTAAAGTTGGACGCAACTTTTGAGCGAACAGCTTTATTAGTAGGCACAGGCAAAAACGTGGTTTTTAGATTACATCGGCAAATATGTTTGAAACACTGACAGACAAGCTCAACAGAGTGATGCGGTCACTTAGGGGGCAGCCTAGACTGACGGACAAGAACATTGAAGATGTCTTGCGAGAAGTGAGAATGGCTCTGTTGGAAGCTGATGTGCATGTTCAGGTGACACGCATTTTTCTTCAGCGAGTCAGAGAAAAGGCTTTGGGAACAAAAGTTCTTCAGGGTCTTAATCCCGCTCAACAGTTCATAGATATTGTCTATCATGAACTGAAAGAAATTATGGGGGGCGAGGTTTCTGAAAAACCTCTGAACTTTGCTTCAAATCCACCGACTGTTGTTATGATGGTCGGGCTTCAAGGTAGCGGCAAAACCACTACTTGTGGAAAACTGGCTAAATACCTGAAAAAAAGCGGCCACAGCCCCCTGCTTGTACCAGCCGATGTCTATCGCCCTGCCGCTATTGAGCAGCTTCATCTTGTGGCCAGAGACGCTGGTGTCCAGTCGTTCCGAACAAATGGAAAAAATCCTGTTGAAATTTGTCGCGCCGCTGTAGAGGAAGGAAAGCTCAAGGGTTGGGACATAGTTATTCTCGATACTGCCGGTCGTCTGCATATTGATGAAACTTTGATGGACGAGCTGATTCAAATCAAAGCGATTTGTCAGCCTCAGGAAATACTCTTTGTTGCGGATGCGATGACAGGCCAGGACGCTGTCCGTTCTGCAGGAGCGTTTCACGAAAAACTGGGCATCACCGGCATTGTCTTAACCAAGACTGATGGCGATACGCGTGGTGGCGCTGCCTTTAGTGTCAAACAGATTACCGGACAGCCTTTGAAGTTTGCTGGTACCGGTGAAAAATTGGATGACTTTGAGCGATTTCACCCCGACCGCATGGCCCAGCGAATTCTGGACATGGGCGATGTGTTGACATTAATTGAACAAGCCAAGGAAAAAATTGACGAAAGCGAAGCTGAACGAATGGTTCAGCGCTTGGCAAAGAACCAATTCACTCTTGAAGATATGCGTTCGCAGTTTCTGCAAATTAAAAAGCTGGGGTCTATGAATAAAATTATGGGAATGATCCCTGGTATCAGTCAATTCAAAGGTCAGATGGAAAGCGTTATAACTGACAAGCGAATGAAGCACATGGAAGCCATTCTTGATTCTATGACAATAAGGGAAAGGCAAAACCATAACTTGATTGATGGTAAGCGCAAGCGCCGTATTGCGCTTGGCAGCGGACGACCGATTCAAGAGGTAAACCAACTGCTAAAGCGGTTTCTGGAAATGAAGAAAATGATGTCGCAAATGAACAACCCCAATTTTATGAAGCGAATGCAGTCTATGGCTGGTCGTAATTCATTTCCTTTTTAATAACCCGCAATACAAGGAGTCACATGTTATCCATCCGACTTGCTCGCAACGGCGCTAAAAAACGTCCCTTTTACCACATAGTCGTTTCAGAAAACGACCGCATTCCAACGGGGCGCGCCATTGAAGTTCTGGGATTCGTAAATCCTATCGGAGTCTCTGGCGAAGTTATCCGAATTGATGCTGAAAAAGCAAAAACATGGATCGGCAAGGGTGCCCAGCCATCCAAATCTGTTCAGGATTTGTTCAAGAAACACCATATTCTTTAACCTTGGAGCCACTTCAAAACTCCTGTTTTGAAATGGCAAAAGATTACTCATCAGGTTGCGCCATCACTTGGTCGTACGTGACTTTTTAGCGAACGGCTTCATTACGGGCGCAGGCTATACTTGGATTTTGAAATTACCTCTTGTTTTCAGGCATTGAGCTTATTATGGATTTAGAAGCTTTCCTAAAAGATGTTTTGACGTCGGTGCTGGATTATCCAGAAGAGTTTAATGTTGAAATTGAAAAGAGCGGTAAACAGTTGGATGTACTTGTACGCGCTCGTCAAACTGACAGAGGACGAATTATCGGCAAAAACGGACGTATGATTTCTTCGCTTCGCACACTTTGCAGGGCCGCTGGCGAAAAGCAGGGCTTACACGTCAATTTGGAACTTGTAGAAGATGAAATTGATAATGACGCGCCTCCCCATAGTGCGCGAAAAAGCAGACCATACTGATACCAGGTTGCGATCAAAAAATCGCAACTTGATATGAGTATCCCCAATTTGAAGGCATGATGCTGCTTCTTGGGTACCTTGTCAAAGTGTTGGGCCTGAAAGGTGAATTTCTACTGAATCCGACCACAGATTCACCGGAACTTATACCGAAACTCAAGGGTCTGTTACTGGCAATCCCAGGGACAAATCTATCTGAATGTGAAACTGCATCCGCCGCCAGGCAAGTAACAGTCCGTGCATTCAGATGGCATCAGAACAGACCCTGTCTGGCGTTTGATCAAATGACCGACCGCACTGCAGCTGAACCTTACAAGGACTGGGGGCTTTGGGTCCCTGAGACAGCGGTTGATCTCAATGAGGGCGAATCATACAGGCATGATTGGATAGGCTGTCAAGTCTTTGTTGATAACGTGCTTGTCGGTGAAGTTCTTGCTATGGAACCTTCACCCGGCGGGTACGACATGATTCACATGAAAGACCTGCGCCTTAGGCGTCATGGTGTACGTGACATCCCATACATCAAGGCATGGTTTAACTTAGATTTGTGCAATCGCAGGATAGACCTAGATGCTCCGCCAGGATTGTTGGATTTATAGCAGTTCCATAATGTTGTTGCCAACATTATAGTCGTTTTACTTGTGGAGCATAACAATGCTCCACAAGTAAAATGCGCGGATGCGCTAGACTGCGCCGTAACGGAGCGAGCCGCCATCGGCGGGGAGCGGAATGGAAGGCGTAGGCGGTGCTTGCTTGCCTGTCTGTACTGTTTGTCAAGGGCGTTGACTATATAGCAATTTTCGCTTTCATAGTCAATTTACGGCGAGCCAAGCTCGCCTATGGACTATGAGCGGCCGTGATTCGCAAGCGAATCCCGGCATAGCGGTTTAACTACAATAAGTTAAACCGCTATAATTTTCACTTTAGCCTGAAACTCGCCCGAAGCCGTTATGGTCTCACGCATATCACCTCTGTTGACAGTGTCCCAAACGCAAAGCGAGGAATCGTCCCAATTTCCCCGCAGTATCGCCGCGACTGTCAGTGCGGCCACAATTCGGCAACGCTACAGGCAACCGTTTTTCTTGATTTGGCCATATATCACTTTGCTAAAAAAATTCGAAAGCAAGGCCCCAGCAATGACAGAGCCGCACAAAGACATGCGCCCCAGGTTTTAGTGCGCAGCGCGTACTTGGCGGCAAAATATATCAGCACGTATTGGAAAAGCAGAAACAAATCCATTGAACAAAGGAGCATTGACAATCTGGGGTTATCAGGCTGCACCCAGTACCCAATGGACGATGGAATTAATTGATCGGGCCTCATAGTCCCCACCCGCCCCAGAAGTGTCATCAAAATTCCCAGCAGCGTGTACGGAACAGTTGCGAGCGTGGGTATTGCGGCAACCACAAGGCCATGATAATAGGTTGGTGTCCATTGCTGCTCTTCTTTGGAAATCAGGCCAATCCCCCAAAAAACCAGCCCACTGAAGAAAATCAAAACAGGTGTCCCAAACAAGCTGCCAAAAATGGCGAGAGGCAGCAAAAATTTAGTTTGCATTTCAAGGGCCCGCTCAAATTGATCGGGTGTCAGTTGAATCTGGGCGCGCTCAATCTGCATAGTAAAATACTCAAGCGTGTCAACCCCGGTAGCCCAAGCAATGCTAAAAACCAAAGCGCGGTCAATAGCAGAATTGCACCAATCCATTGAGGCTTTTTGGATAAACGCTTAAACATCTCCACCGGTTCTGAAAACAAACCGGAAACCTGATCCACTAAGCTCAGCGGCTGAACATACTCATTGTCGAGAGTGTCGGATTCACCATAAAGTGATTGTTTTGACTGATCTGACATTGCAACCTCCATACATAAGAATATATAATAATTCAATTACATATCAAAATCGCGTTCCGCAATTTTGATATGTAAGATTCCTGCCTTGATATGTTATAGCCACTTTTCGACCGCATCACATAGCAAACGGCGCAATTTCCGTCAGGGCAATTTCACGCAGGGCATGACGTTTGGCGGCTTTCAGGTTTTTATTCCCGCTTTTTTTCAAGGTTTTTACATCCAGAGCATCTTCGGGCAGATCGGGTAAAATCCCTATCATGGCGTTGACAGGAGAAAAGTTACGGGGGTCGGCACTGGCCAGATAGTGAAGCATTGCCCCAATCATCGTCCGTCCTGGAAATTCAGCAGGCGGACATCCCCTGA
>JAIRRD010000244.1 GCA_031256155.1 Holophagales bacterium | reverse complement strand
TATTCAGGGTAACGGGCTTCAATATGCAGTGGATTCAGGGTTTTGAGGACGGTTTGTAATTTAGCCGGCATTTTGTTGAAAAGTCCTGCACGGTCAGCCAGTTTAAGTAAATGATGAGTTTTTGGTGGAATATTTCCTTCTTCGCAGCCGCGGGAAATTATGGCTTTCAGCGCTTTTTCAATCGTCTGATGGCACATAAAACCAACATACAGGTATCTGCCTGTGCTTAACATAGCTTTTTCCGTTTCAAAATCATAATCAGCCAAATCGAGCCAATAACCGATATTTACGTTCAATTTACACCACCGCCTGTCTTTCTTTTAGTTTATCATATCAAGTGCAAAATCGCATCCCAACGGGCCGCGTGTCGCACGAGATCCGGCCAGCAATCGCATCATATCCCGGCCAGCGTTCGCATGAGATCCGGCCAACAGCCGCATGACATCCGGGCGCAGCCCGCAATCAATTTGACAGATGCATAATACTATTATGAAAACTCACACCTACTGTTAAATATAAAGTTTCTCATTTGCGATGTCAACAAAATATCGTTCTTATTGCTTCAAATTGTCTTTCAAATCATTAATTCAAAAAAATTAAATTTTTATTGTTTTTCTTTTATCATTATTTCTTTTGCAGTCGCAGCCGCCGCTGTGGAAACAGTGGTAAACCGTAATGAATCTAGTGGACGTCAGATTTTGACTGTGGGCAATTTCGTGGGAAACATGCTTTTTGTTTTCCACAAATTGTCCATAGTCAAAATCTGTATCGGCCACTTGATGAATTAGGTTTTCCACGGTTTCCATAGCGGTTGTTTCCGCATCGGCTTACCCGAAACGGCGCGTTAGTGGCGCCATCGTCAGGCTAATAAATATAAACTAACTTTTTTGCATAAGTTTGTTATCCGGCGGATCTTCCATCTCCACATTTGTCCGTCTCCTTCTCGAGGGCCCCTGCATATCAATACGATCTGAGTTGTGAACCAATCTGTCAAGGATGGCGTCGGCGTGCGTAGCATCTTCAAACATGCTATGCCATTCGGAAACTGGCAATTGCGCCGTTATTAAGATAGCGCCGGTGTCTTGCCGATCATCAACAACATCATAAAAATCCATACATCGTTGGACATCAAGCGGTGCTAAACCGAAGTCATCAAGGATGAGCAAAGAAGGCTTCTTGAGGTCGCGAAGAAACTTTGGCAATGTCCCGGTATTTGCGGCTGCTTTTAAGTCAGCCATAAGCCTTGTCATTTTTATGCTACGGACTGAGAACCCAAGACGGACAGCCGCACTGCCAAAGGCGCTTGATAAAAAAGTTTTACCTGTTCCGCATTTGCCGCAAATGAATAAATTACGTCTTTTACGTATCCAGTCACAGCCGGAAAGCCGTGCGATTTGAGCACGGTCAAGCTTTCTGACGGGGTCATAGTCTAAGTTTTCCAAACATGCGCTTTTGTCCCGTAAGTTTGCGGCTTTCGTAAGCTGTTTGATTTTCCTGTTTTCACGGAAAATCCGCTCTGCTTCAAGAAGCATGTCCAGTCGCTCGTCGAACGTCAAACTGTCCATAGCGGAGAAAAGCTCGTATTGGCGGCGATATTCATTTGTCATCGCATTTAAATGCAAATTCCGCATTGTGTCAAATGATTGTCCTGTAATCATAAATATCCCTCCTTAACAAAATTCCGACGGATCCCGCAGGTTTTCGTGCCTCGGTAATGGCAGTACCTTTGCGAGTTCTCTTGTCGGCGGGCTTTCAATGTACTTTTTAATTGCCATGTAACGCACATTCCCATTTTCCAATGCGTGTCCGCACGCCTCTTCAAGTGCTTCCTTCCCATGCTTATCAGCCATATGAAGTATACCCATACATGAGCGATAGCTGACTTGTTCTACGTGATGGGATCTTAGAAGCATGTCTATTGCGGCCCTTGTACTTTTGCCGATATTTGCCGCCCACATGCGGTAGCTATCACCGTCCCGCCGATCCATTTCGCGCTGCTTACGATGCCGCGGGGGCATATGCGCCTCATCAGTCACATATCTTCGTCCTGTCCATCTTCGCTGGTGCAGTGCCACCCTGACGTTATTGATATCAAGTATATCAATCATCGTATTGGTCACGCGTAAGGTTACTTTTTGTCTATACATCTTATAGGGGACAGAATAATAAAAGTCATGGCATTCAACATGATAATTATCAGGGACAGACCGTTTGATATACTCTGCAATCTCGAAACGGTCCTTGGGAAGTGGCTTTAGCATAGGCAAATCAACTAGCCGATAAACCTCTTCACGGCTTCCCGCCCTTTGCTGGAATGGTCGCTTGATAAGCTCCATCAGACGTTCCCTGATTGCAACGTTCAATTCTCCGTAGCTTTCAAACCTTTTACCTACGAGCCATTCCATAAGCCAAGTCTCAAGATAGCCAATAGTACCTTCGGTAACACTCTTGTCCTTCGGTTTGCGGACTCTGGCGGGGACTATTGCAACATTGTAGTGTTTTGAAAAATCTAAGTAAGCGGGGTTTAGAACAGGGTCGTAGTAATTAGATTTGGTGACGGCGGTTTTACAATTATCTGGTTTGATTACAACCGGAAGCCCGCATATCCACTCCAGTGCGTGTGTGTTAGCAGTAATCCAGCTTTCTTGCTTTTCGTCTGGGAAAGCTTCGGCATAAGGGTAGCCAGAATCGCCAAGTGTTGCCACAAAAATATGTGCGTCTAATAATTTACCTGTCCCTGTGTCAAACACACACTTTTCCAGAACATCGCCTGCCCAATCAACACATAGTTCATACCCTGGCGCCCGATCCATTGCCATAACCACTTTTTTCCCGCTGTCCGACAGCCAACTTGAATATCGCCTGCAGAACTGGCTGTAGCTCATATGGTCACCATCAGAGTTGCTATACTCTTCTACCCATATGTACCTTAAATTCAATCTTCGGCGCGTCATGAGCCGATTGTGGATTGCCTGCCAATCAGGGTCAGCTTTGATATTTTGTACTGACATAGACGGGTATATGAGCTTATGCAGCTCATCTGCGGACTTTTCAGCAATCTCACTTGCCGCCTTGCAGTCAATGCCGAGTTCCTTGCACCGCCGCTGCACCTCGCCAACTGTAGATTTACCGCAGTTGACGCTTGCTGCAATTTGCCGCTGGGTCATACCCAAGTCCCATAACCTAAGAATTTCAATAATCTTCAATATTTCTTTACACCTCATCTTTCGCCTCCTGTAAGAATTGTTTTTAACAGTTTACAGGATTTATTTTTGAGGTGTGCAGCTTTCTTAATGCATTATTTTGCCCAACTGTAATAACTTTTAATTGAATTACAATTGTTTGGCCGGATGCTGTGCGATTCCTTGCCCGGATGTTATGCGATTCCTTGCCCGGATGCCGTGCGATTTTCCATACGAGTTACCACTGAGGCTTCACGCGATGTTTGATATTACAAGCTGCCACCACTGCCGACATCAAGGTGGCATCT
>JAIRRD010000187.1 GCA_031256155.1 Holophagales bacterium | reverse complement strand
ACGAGCAGGGATTCCCAAGCGCCTTAGCAAGGCAATCGCCAGCACAGTGTGTTCTGTGCAATCGCCCCTTGGGTTTCTGGCAACTTCAGGCGCAGTAGCAAAGCCAACGTCCAATTCTTTATTGCGAATGAGATCGAATACAAACGTGTTTATGCGGCAAGCCAATTCCCACTTGCCAACATCCGTCTTAGCGTTTAGCCGTGCTATCAGTCCGTTCAGCGCCGTATCATTTAAGCTCAGTAACGGCGAGTCCGCAAGAAACAGCGCTTCTTTTGAATCAATGACAACCGGGCTTTTATTTGGGGACTTAAGCGCTTCATCAGGAGCAGGCGGGGCCGCCCTTGAAAGCAGATATTCGCCGTTACCAATCTTTTTTTGCTGAGGTGTCTCATTTAAATCCGGTAACCCCGATATACGAATTTCATCCCGCCATGACAAAAAAGGGATTTGATGTAATTTACGAATTGTCCATTCAAAAAAAGCGGGGCCGGAAAATTCATTTGGCGGTTTCATCTCTTTGCGCTGTGTGATTATTATCAAACCGTTGCTGGAGCTGATTTGCTTAATTTGTCCAGCGGATGGACTTATCCATGATGTTATTTGAGAAATGGACGCGCCCTCTTTTAATGTGCCTTTATAAAGAACAGAATCGGGGAATGTGTTCGTGGGGCTAAGTTTTTCCGGCGTCAAATCCAAATGAGAAACAGAGGATGACGGGAATGAAAATGAAGTTATTCGCAACGGGAGCCGATCCCGCGCCGCAAGGCGCATTTTTTCATCAACGTCAGGCGGCCACAGCAACACATCTGAGCCAATTGTAATTAACGAGTCAGCTTTGCCAAACGACGAAACGCGCATTGAGTTTGGCTCACCCGGAGACCAACGGGCACGGCCTTGCTGAAACTGTGAGGCAAGCGCCAAAGTCCAACTAGCTGAAATTTCACCCACCTCATTGCGGGATATGTCCTGCACAAGGCTTTGTTCCACAGAATTTCCTCTGCGTTCTATTTTCAGCCTGTTTTTTGTAGTGACATGGCTTTCAGAAAACGTGACTTCCAGACTGCCAATCTCATTTCCCCCAATCCAATGACTGAATTGTTTGGATAAATCGTCTCCAAAAACCGCCAGACACAGCAAAAAAGGAACAATATTCATCAGTACATTTGTTTTGGCTATCAAGGAGTAAATTCCGCAATGCTTTCAGTTGGGTGCAGACTTTCAAAAATTTTAGTCCCAAGCACTTTTACGCGATCGTCTTCAACATGCTCTTTTGCCAGTTGATAGAGCCATTCCGCCAGGCGTTCGCTGGTTGGACTGAATGGGAAAACTGTGACTTTAATTCCGCCGGGGAATTCATTCCTTGCCCCATTCAACTCACCGCTGTGTGCATTTTGCTGCTCTCCCATGTGTCCCAGAGTTTCCATGCGACTCCCGGCCAAATCGGTTCCAATATGCGCGAGGTGCTCCTGGTTCACTGACCAGGTGTGTTCACCCATTGCAAAGCTGTGATCCAGGAGATTATGGCAAGGTGTCAGAACTTTTCTGCGAAGCTGGCTAAAATCCAAAACAAATCCCTCACTGTCCAATTCAGTGGCACCCAGCGTCACCTCAAATTTCCATGTATGGCCATGCAATGAAATGCACGGCCCTGAATGACCGCGCACATGGTGGGCAAAACTAATGAATATGCCATTTGTGATTCTATACATGACTCCTCGCGGAAAACCAGTTTACAACCGGAGTTATAGCAGTTCAACTTATTGTAGTTGAACTGGAACGACTTTTGTGGCATAATGCACATGAACATCACACTTGAATAGGAGGTAAACCCTTATTGAGTAAACCAAACGGCACTGCATTAAAAATACAAATAAAAACTCCTATTGGACCTGAAATCCTGAAAGTGAAACAAGAAGCCACCAAAGTTGTTCAAGGTCCAATGTTGGCTTTTCTCTTTGAATTGCTTGAAGGCTACACGATGGAAGACGAAGGTAAAAAAGCTGGAAACACTTAAGGAAACGCTTGTCGGCATGATGATGCCTTGATGCCGATTGATTGACTCTCACCGATCGGCTACTACTGAACCTGCAAAACCAAGGTTTTGCAAATGGCTCAAATTACTTTAACCCATGAGGAGAAAAACATGGCCTTGACTTTGCGCTCGATGCTTTCTATCGTTTGCCTAGCTCTTTTATCAGGCACATTAAACGCTGATGAAGGAATGTGGACTTTCGACAATTTGCCTCTAAAAAAAATGCTGGCCAAATATGGCTTTGCGCCGGACAAGCAATGGCTGGAGCACGCTCAGTTGTCAGCAGTCAACTTTGGCGGTGGCAGCGCTTCTTTCATAAGCAGCAATGGGTTATGTATTACCAACCACCATGTCGGGCGCGGCTCACTACAGCGCCTGTCAACAAAAGAAAACGACTACATCAGGAATGGCTTTATCGCCCGCTCGCTTGATGAAGAGCTAAAAGTCCCCGGCCTGACAATACGTACAGTAATGCAGATGGAAAATGTGACTGATATTGTTAATGCCGCCGTAAAGCCGGGCATGACGGCAAAAGCAGCTGTTGACGCACGGCAAAAGGCGCTTGCCGATGTTGCCAGCGAACTTGAAAAAAAGACGGGACTAGAGCCTCGCCAAGTCACGCTCTATCGTGGCGGCGAGTACTGGATATATCTGAATAAAGTACATAGCGATGTGCGTCTGGTGGCGGCACCTGAAACACAACTCGGCTCCTTTGGCGGCGATCCTGACAATTTCACCTATCCGCGCCATGACTTAGATTTCTGCATATTCCGTGTATACGAAGACGATAAGCCATACAGACCGTCACACTTTCTTAAAATGCCCACAACGCCTTTGAAGGCCGGTGATCTCACTTTCGTCATTGGCAACCCCGGCCGGACAGAGCGCCAGTTGACTTACGCGCAGATGTGTTACAACCGCGATTACACAGCGCCAGCCACAATTGCCAGCCTTAAATCTCGCAGAGAAACTATTCTTGCTGAAATAGCGGCCAGCAAATCTGAGGATGACCGCCGACGTATCATGGCCCCTATATTTGGCGTAGAAAATAGCTTGAAAGCCAATCAAGGCTACTACAGAGGCTTGATTGATACTGCCGCCATGGCTCAAATTAAAGCGGCTGAAGATGAACTCAAAACAAAAATTAACGTCGATGCAAAGCTCAGGGCGGAGGCCGGCGATAGTTTTGCCAGGATAGAAGAATCGGTAAAAATGTTGATTTCCGTGTTCAAAGATCAACAAGTGGTCTCAGGATTCAGTGGTGAATTAGCTAACCGTCTCACGACCATAGTTGGGTTAATCACAGACCCTCCCCAAACACCGGACAACCCACGCCAGGCAAATCAGCAAACTC
>JAIRRD010000234.1 GCA_031256155.1 Holophagales bacterium | reverse complement strand
CTGAAATACGCCTACGCGAAATTCAAGATTGCCGTGCTTTTTGCCAACTACCCCCCTGACCATCGCGCCAGCGTCTCTGCCAGAGCTACCCCCTATCGGTCCATTTTGCGCCAGCGCGTTGGAAGGGTAATCCCAGGTGTGCAGGGTGGTGGCACCCTGGGTACCTATGTGCGAAAGTGGAACCGGCATAAAGCCTACGTCCAGGTTTATTTTATTTGTGAACTTGTAAATCAATATCGCGTCTTGTATTAGCAGTCCGCTGTTGTTCCTGGAGCCGTCAGGCAAGCTGCCTTTGCCAAGGTTGGGGTTGTCCGTTGTAATGTAATACTCCAGATTGGAGCCAAAATTCCCAGCAAATATCAAACGTAGCCGCCTGAAAAACAAATTTTGACTTGTCCCTTCCAAGCGATCTGAGCCTATGGCCTCAAAACCCACCTGACTCAGAAAGCCCACCTTCAGGCTCGAGTCATTGCCCTCTATAAGTATCGGCGACTGGGCCGAAAGGCTGATGGAAGCGGTAACAGACAGTGTTAGCAGTGTTTTTTTCATAGACATCTCCATGAAATGTAAGTTGGTGTTTGATTCGGGTTCATTTGTACTTGCAAAACATGCGTTTTGTAAGTACCTCATGTCAGCTTGAACCTGTGTATTTTGCCTTGCAGTTCGGTGGCCAGACCAGCCAATCCCATCGCTGTGCGGGTCACTTCGCGCGTGCTTGAAGACATCTGGTGCGTGGCTGATGCTATGGCGATTGACTCGCTTACGCTGTTCTCTACATCTCGGGCAACTTCGGCGCCGGTTTTGGATTGTTCCTTGGTGGCGGACACAGATTCCCTCGTCTGAGAGGCGAACTGATCCAGACTTGTGTGAATCTTATCCAAAAGGCTCACTGTGGTGGCTACCATTTCAGCACCGCGCTGGACGGAGGCTCTGGCTTCAATATTGTATTGTGCTATCTCCTTGGCCGATGTCGCGCTACGCTCGGCCAGCTTCCTGACCTCTTCCGCCACAACCGCGAATCCCTTGCCCTGCTCACCTGCCTTGGCTGCTTCTATTGCCGCGTTTAACGAGAGGAGGTTCGTCTGGTTCGCTATCTCCTGTATGACCCCGATGGCAGTCGCTATCCTGCCGGTTGTCTGTGTTATCTCCTCCATTGCATACTTCGTGGACTCGCCTGCTACGTTACCTTGGTTTGTGGCATCAAGCGCTGCGTCCAACTGATCCAGTGAGGCCGTGGAACTATGGCTCACTTCCTCTATGGAGGCCGATAATTCCGCCATTGCGGCAGCCATACTTTCGGCGTCGTGCCTCTGTTTGTCAGCGCTCTTGGCTATCTGATCCGTAGTAGTTGACATCTGCTCCGCTGAGGCCGAGAGCTGCGTGGAACCGCTCGCTACTCCGTCAATTCCTTGCTTGACGCCGTTTACTGTCTGCCTCAGTTCGTTGATCATATAACCCAAGCGGTTGGCGATAAAACCAATCTCGTCACCAGTCTCGGCATTAGACTTGACAGTCAGGTCGCCGTTGGCCACACTATCAATATTTACAGCCAGCTTGTCTAGGTTGCGTATTATGATTCTTGATATAAAACCGCCCATGGTAACTGATAACATAACGGCGACTACACTGCAGATGGTCATAATAGTATAGCCATTGCGAGAATATTTCTTATTGGCCTCCATCTCGACAATTGTTCCCTGTTTCGCGGCGGCTTTCATGTTCTTCAAGGCTTCGATGAGGGCGGGGGCGGCGGTAGAATTGCTCCTCATAACATAAGTCGCCTCGCTGTTCCTGTTTTGCATGGCGAGGGCGACAACTTTGTCGGCGAAGTCGAGGAAATTTAACATTTTGGACTCCACCTCTCTTATGAGCACCCCTCTCTCCCTATCCCCTTTTGTCATGTCTTTGATTTCATTGATGTATCTGAACATTTCAGCGCGCTGTTTGTCGTAAGAAGTTTTGTACCGTGCGTTGCCATCCGGCTCGGTCTCTATGAGCAGGTCGCGTATTGTGCCGCGTATAGCGGTGCATATCTCCACAAACTCGCCCTCTGTGTACAGTACCCGGACACCATCGGTAAAGAGTAAATCGGCACCAGCGCCCAGATGTCGAAGGCTATATATACCCGTAAGACTGACCAAAAGCGTCAGGCAAGCGGAAATAGAGAAGCCCAACATGAGCTTTGCTTTTGTCTTCAGCTTTAAATACCAGTTCAATGCAACCTCCATAAAAATTCTTGTTAAAAAAATATGGCCGCTTGTCTCGTTGCAAAACCGTGACAATAAAAATATTAAACCATATATTTCAAATGTAAATAAAGTTTAAAAAGATTTTTTTTATTTTCATTTTTCATTTGTAAATTTTTAATTTGACACAAAAATAAGAACGCAATATTAATTTTATATAATAAACAATTCAATATAAAATATGCTATTTTACATAGAATAAAATTTGATAGCATGACAAGATGTATTTTTAAAATTTTCATATTAAAATTGCAAAATACAATTTTAATATGAAATTAATATAAAAATATTATTTTTTTAATCATTACTATTTACAAATATATTTTGTCATTTTTTAAAATATATAATATTTTTACTTTGTACTTTTAGTTTAATAATTGACAAGATTTATTTACAAATAATATGTGATCAATTTGATCTTAAATTTTTGAAATATTTTGTTTATTGCATAAATATATTAAATTTTAATTTTTTTCGATTAATATCATTTAAAATGAAATATTTCTTTTAATATGTAGCAATTTCATGTGAAACAGTAAGAGCCACTTGCAAAATCGTCATGTTTTGCAACTAACTCGGTACATTTCATATGTAATTGCTATAAAATGAAGAACCCGAAACCTGAAGGAGGAACTTATGGACTTAAGCAACAGCAAAACAGCTCAAAACCTGCTCAAAGCATTTGCGGGCGAGAGCCAGGCCAGGAACCGTTATGCGTTCGCGGCAAAAGCCGCCCGTGTGGAAGGCTTTGAACACATAGCGGCCATCTTTGAAGAAACAGCCCTAAACGAAAAAGAGCACGCAAAACTCTTCTATGCCCACCTTGCGCCTCTGGCGCCGGGTGCGTTGGAAATTCAGGTCGCTTATCCTATAGTAACTGGGGACTTAAAAGCCCAGTTGACCGCTGCCGTCAATGGCGAGCGCGAGGAGTGGGAAAAGGTATATCCCGGATTCGCTAAGATCGCCAAAGAAGAAGGTTTTGATGATGCCGCCAGGACCTTTGATTTAATAGCCAGGATAGAAAGAGAACACGGGGAGCGTTTTCAGCGCCTTCTGGACAGAGTCGGCAACGGTACCGTTTTTACGCGTCCTGAAAAAATCCGGTGGCGTTGCATGGACTGCGGCAACATCATAGAAAGCGTTTCCGCTCCCGCTGCCTGCCCTGTCTGTAAAAAACCTCAGTCCTGGCAACTACCCGTGGGCGAAATGTTTTAATGCAAATGCGCTGCAAGCGTAACAAGTGTCCAAGATTTCAGCCAAGTCTTAGAAATGTGCCTCGTCATGAGGCCGCAGACGTTATTCCATGTGAAATATTACATTTCACATGGAATTGCTCTATCTCCCATCCCATCTGTATAACTCCAGAGTCAGCTCTCCATCATCGCTGACCTCCACGCCCTCGTCCCTCAGCTTGGCTATCTGCTCCATAGCCTCAAATTCGCGTCCTTTGCTGGGGACATAGCCATTCGCATTCACAACCCGCTGCCAGGGTA
>JAIRRD010000036.1 GCA_031256155.1 Holophagales bacterium | reverse complement strand
CATTAGATGTGCCCCTCCTCTTTAAGGTGGTTAACAAGGTTCAGTAAACGTTCCCGCCGCCTTTCAAAGGTGGAGTCGAGAACTGTATCTGCCGTTTCAAACCTTAAACTTCCTCTGCTCAATTCCGTGTCAGATGTTAGCCGGATACCCGGATATTCTTTGGGTATGCTCAACTGAACTTGCTCAAAATCCTTTGGATGCATGAAAACCGCTATTGCGGGTTCGCCTAGTATAGCAGATTCAGATGAAGGGAAGGGATGGGCTTCTAATATAGAACGCAACAATGGGCCAACGGCTTCAGCAGCGTCCCCCAGTTTTTGGCCAGCTAAGTACTCGGCCATAACAGTGATTAAGGCTAAAATTTCTTCTTCAGAAGCGCTTTTTGTCAATCTTACGGCATTTGAGAGGTCTTCCAGATTGTCTTCCAAGCGGCTCAGATGCACTTTAAATTGGCTTTCTCCAAATATCCGGCCTTCCTTTTCGCCGGAAGCATAGCCTTCTTCATAAGCCCTTTGACCGATTTCTGTGGCACTTTGTTCGGCTTTAGCTATTTTTTCAACAATTGTTTGTTCTGTTTCAGTAATTTTTTGTTCTGCGTCTGCTATTTTTTTTGCAATTAATTGTTCTGTTTGAGCAAATTTTTCTTCTATTAATTTATCTACCGAAATCAAATGTTTTTGCACCTCCTCTGGGGATTCCAAATATGCTGTCCCAAGCGGTTCTTCTGTATCTAATGGGGGCAGTATGTCTTCTAAGCTTGGGGGAGAATATGCGGGTGCGTACGGGTATGACTCAACGTGGATGGCGTCTATGTCTTTGGCAGATATTATCTTGATGTCAAGAGACATAGTCGTCACCGCCTCCACCGCCTCCAATTGTAATGACTCCTTCTTCTTCTAATTGTCTGACAATTTCAACAATTTCATGTTGTGCTTTTTCAACGTCTCGTAATTTTATTGGGCCCATGAATTCCATTTCTTCTTTCATCATTTCAACTGCACGTGATGACATATTTCTGAAAAACTGGGCACGTAATTCCTCGCTAGTTCCTTTTAATGCCACGGTTAAAATCTTTTTGTCAGCACGTTTTAATATTTCTATAATTCCAATATTATCTACCAGTAAAATATCATCAAATACAAACATTAAATCTCTAATACTGCCGGCTAATTGTGGATTATCAGACTCAATTTTTTCAAGAACTGATCTGCCGGTAGTGCGATCCATGCGGTTGAACAGTTCCGCGACAGCTCGGACGCCGCCGTATGCCTCTGTTGCGAATGAACCCAAAGCTTCCAGCTTTTGCTCAAGAATCAATGAAATACGTCGAACCACTTCTGGGCTGATTTCTTGCAGGCTCGCCATTCGCATACATACTTCAGCGCGCAAGTCCTCGGGAAGACTTGCTATTAATTCACCGGCTTGTGTTGCGTTCAGGTGGGCGAGAATTAAGGCTATGGTTTGTGGATGTTCGCTTTGAATAAATTTTGATAGTTGCTGCGGATTGGCGCGTTCAAGGGAAGTAAAGCCAGCACTGGACTCCAGGGCTTTTGTTAGTCGGTCAATAATTTTTCGGGCGGCTTCAGGTCCAATGGACTTTATCAGAAGCTTTTTAGCAAACTCAATGCCACCTTGGGTTATATAGCTCTTGGCCAAGGTCATTGTGTGGAATTCTTCCATCACATCGTCAGAAATTTCGGGCATTATGTGTTTTGTAAGAGCAATTTCTTTTGAAATTGCCTGAATTTCATCTTCTTCTAGGTATTTAAATATGCTGGCAGCCGAATCGTCACCAATAGAAACCATGAGAACGGCTGCTTTCTGGGCACCTGTTAGTTTGGTTGGCGTCGCTGTCATCGTCTACCACCTTCATCATCATCAACCAGCCATGTACGGATCAGAGAGGCTGCGTTTTCTGGATCGCTTAGAACAATTTCATTAATGCGTTGTTTAATAACTTCTCGTCTTTGCGCTTCTGGGGCTTGCGAGGCGCTTTCGGCGTTGATTTCCTGTTCAATTTCGGCTTTGAGTTCAGCCAAGGTCTTGGTATGAGTCTTTTCTCCCATCTCCTCCACCTCTTCTTCCTCAACAAGTATAGGTTCTGGTTCGAGTTCAAGTTCAACTTTCTTTTCCCGCGTAACAAATTTGTATATGAGCCAAGCTATCACAGCAAAGAATATGATGACAAAAGGAGCTAGGATTTTAGCCAGTTCCATCCAACGCTGCCGTTGGGCAGCGACTTCTTCCATTGGATTTATGGTGGGAGCAAAGTTTATGGTGGCTACATTTACAATATCGCCGCGTGCGTTATCTATACCAGCGGCACCGACAACCAGATTGCGAAATTTATCAAGCTCTTCGTCAGTCCAGGCTATAGACTTCCTCTCATATTCACCTTTAGCATCTTTTTCATAAATGGTCTTGTAATCCAATAATACAGATATTGAAACACGTTTAAAGCTGCCAGGGGATTTCTCTATCTCGCGGTGGGTTTGACTTATTTCAAAATTAGTCACGGCATGCCTGTAATCCCTTGTTTCAACAATGTTTCCTCCATCTGCGGCGGCATTTGCGGGTGCCACATTTGTGGGGGTTCCTGGGATTCCAAGACGTTCGTCTCGTTTGGTACTTTTTTCTTCTTCTGTCTCAACTGAGCGTTCCACCTGTTCCTGGGGGTCGTATCTGTCTTCTTTGATTTGAACTTTGTCAAAATCCAGTTCAACCGCTGCGGAAACCCTTACTTTACCTATGCCTACGGCAGGCTCTAACTGCTCTATAACTTTCCCGATCAAATAATCTTCTTCGTCAAGTCGCATTTTTCGCTGAGCGTCTGTTACTTTAGTCTGTGTATCCCTTTTGTTCAGGATTCGGGCGTACTGATCTGATACAACCACATTTTCAGGCTTTAACCCTTCAACACTATGAGATACATAGTGCACTATGGCCATGGTATTTTCTTCGGGGAGAAGACGATTATTCCTCAACTGCAATAATACGGACGCTTTAGCATCCTCTTTGTCAAGTACAAAAAGACTGTCATTCCCGGGCGTTATCTGAACTGTGGCGTCTTTAATCAAAGAGGCAAACCCTTCTCGAAGAGTTTTCGCTAATTGTCTTTCAAGCGCGAGCTTGCTCATTAGTTTTTGAGTAAAATCAGTCGTGGTAAGTCCGGGGGATTCGAGCTTTTCAAAACCGACCTTATCGCCTGTGAGAATGTTTTCCCCGGCAATTTTCAATTTCAGTTGGCTTACTTGTTTTTCGGGTACGTAAATAGTGCGTTGGTCTGAGCTTATTTCATACCTAACGCCTTGTTTTTTCAGACTTTCTACTATGGCATTGGCGTCAATTGTATTGAGGTCGGTCACCAAAGTGTCCATACGTTCTCGACTAGCCAAAACTCCAAGGGCTGCAAGAAACAAAATTACGATGACCGTAATTGCGACTAGCATACTCTTTTGCAGGGTTGTCAGCCCCTGAAAAGCCTTTTTGATCTGGCTTATGACACTTTTTATTTCCGTGCTAGCGTTGGCCATTTGTTCCCCGGAATGGCCAACGCTCTATGACAGGTACCATTACATCTGCATTCGCATGACTTCACGGTAGGCGTCTATGAGTTTAGAACGAACAGCCATCATTGTGTTAAAACTGACATCAGCTTTTTGGACAGCCAAGATAGCCGAATGCATGTCAGTCCCTTGGCCAGTCATCAAGTTTCGTGCCTCTTGTGTGGCCACTTGTTCATCCGTGTTCACTTCTTGCAATGCTCTTTTGAGCAGGTCGCTAAAACTGGGGGCGTCCTGATTGTTAGGTACGCCTGAAGCCTCATTTTGGCCCAAGGGTTTAATTTGATTTAGTGAACTGAGGTTGAGAAGAGGATCCATGGCATTGACTCGTCTGTGG
>JAIRRD010000281.1 GCA_031256155.1 Holophagales bacterium | reverse complement strand
TGAACAGTTCTTCGTTATAGAAATAAATCTCCCTGCTTTTTTGCTGCCTCAGTTGGAAGAACTCTTTTTTGATGGCCGCTTCTAATCTATGTCCGTCCTTTGTTTCACAGGCATAGATGTATTCAAATTGATTGCCCTTGGACTTGCCTGTCATATTGTTGTATTCAGACAACCTTCTTCTCAAATCGCTAGTGATGCCGATCTTGCAACAATCGGTTTCCTTTGATGCTTGCACAATGTAGAGAAACTGCTTGCCCTGACTTTTGGTAGGCTCTTCGACTTCTTTGTCGCCAGGAAACAAAGAGCGGTGCCTCATTCCGCACCCAAAGCATAGTCAGCAGGGTTGCGGATGAATAGCAATCTGGCATTATTTTCGCTGTGTGTGTCATAGATGTACCCGCTCTCTCAGGTTAAAATCATTCACAGGCCCTACTGCGCCTATTTGGAATTATAATTCTTTTATAATATGATCGGCTCATGCGGCCCCTCGCCTTTCTGTCAGCATCCTGTAAGTCAGCCGCCTTCCCTTCATCCCCGCCGCAAGCGATTCCAGCCTGTCCACAGTGTCTATGGCGCAGTTCCCTTCGTTCAGCCTGAACACGAACTCGTCCACGTATAGAGATGTGTGCTTGGCACTGAACGAATGGTAGGTTCCGTAGAAGCCGCGCTTCAGCACCGCCCAGACGCTCTCTATGCCGTTTGTGTGCGCCATGCCGTCCACGAACTGCTTCGCAGAGTGGCAGACCGTCTTGTGGTCAAACGAGGCGCCCAGGCCAATGTATGACCCATGCTCGTCGGTGCAGACCGTCGAGCCTTGCTCGGCTGCCCTGAATATTGCCCCTTGTAGGGTCGTCTTGTCGGTTGATTTTACGGCCTTCGCTACCACTTGCCCTTTCCTATCCCTCATGCCAAAGATCGGCACCTTCCCGCCTACCCCACTCCTTACGCCTAGCTTCTTCTTTGTGTGCTTGTTCTTTTCCAGCCCGCCGATATATGTCTCGTCCACCTCTATTATGCCCGATAGTATCTTCTCCGTCTGGTTGCCGCAGGCGGTTCTGATTCGGGCCAACAGGAACCATGCCGTTTTCTGGGTCACGCCAATTTCTTTCGAGAGTTGTAGGGAGGAGATGCCCTTTCTGGCGGTCACGATCAGATACATGGCATAGAGCCACTTGTGCAGGGGGACGTGCGACCTGTGGAAGATGGTGCCGACTCGGATGGTGAAGTCCTTGCGGCAGCCGTTGCACCTATGCTGGTTGCCGAATTTCCTCGTCGATGTGTATTTGCCGCCGCAGTATGGGCAGACGGGGCCTTTGGGCCACAAAATAGGCTCTAGGTAGCTGAGCGCCGATTGCTCGTCCGGGAATCGCTGCATCAGCTGGTAGGTTGAGAGCACGGTGGCGACTCGCCGATTCTTGGATGTATTCATACAATGATTGTACTACATCATTTCGTATATTTTTCGTCTTAGATGGATGTGCTATTCCAGCCAACTAAGTTGATTGCCTTGCACTCCGAAAGGCCATATAACTCCATTAGCCGCTTCATCGGCAGATTGGCAGCTGGCCGCTGTCTGGCGAGGGAAGCATGTATGTGGGGAATTAAGTATGTAGTTCCCTTTGAAGTGACAAACATCGGCAGCTTACCTTTACAGATAAAAGAAGTCCGTCCTTCTTGCGGATGCAGTAATTTGGCTGTAGGCAAATTACTACTGGCTCCTATCTATTAATGTGATACACTTTGAAGACAATTTCCACAGGCAGGCCCGCCTTGACTGAAACAACTCCTGAAGACACCAAAAAATCGCCGCTGAGAGAAATTATTCAGCCATTTGCCGACCTTCTGAGGGCACCCAGAGCGCTTTGGGCCTTAAACCTCACATATTTGGTGGAAGGGTTTGTCTATTTCGGCACTCTCGCTTACCTGGCAATGTTTTTTAATGAATACATCCGCCTGAACGATGTGCACGCCGGATGGATGGTCGGTCTTATGACTGCTGGGATTACCTTTTCCATGCTCTTTTTCGGGAGCCGCGTGGATTCCTGGGGGCTGCGCAGGACGCTATTTACGGCGCTGGGACTGATGCTCCTGGGCCGCATACTTATCAGCCTTTCGCCAAGTCTGGGATTATTGCCTGACGGCCTTTTCTCTGCGCTGAACCTGGTTGCCGCATTGGGAATCCTGTTTGTAGTTATTGGGTTTGGCATGTACCAACCCGCTGTTTATGCGGGGACACGAGCTGTTACCACAGCCGCCACTTCCGGTATGGCCTTCGCCATGCTCTACGCCGTAAACAACCTGGGCGGCTGGCTTCCGACCTTTATGAGTCCCATAAGGAAAACCTTTGGCATACAGAGCGCTCTGGGCTTTTACGCGATGATTACTCTAATGGGCATTGCCGCCCTGGCCGTAATGCTCACTAAAAAAACGCTTGAAAATACGCTTGCAGAAAAAAAGAAAGCGGAAGATAAAGCGGAATCCGCCGCCTCAAACGAAAAACATACGGCGGACACCGAGATAACTGAAGCACAGACCTCACTTTTTGCGAAAATTATCAACTGGTTTAAGAAACATCCTTTTGCGGATCCTAAATTTAGCTTTTTTATTTTCTCCCTAATTCCAGTTCAAACTCTATTTGCATACAACTGGTTTATACTACCTCAATACGTTGCGCGAGCATATTCAGGGGCCTGGGTGGGTAAAAACTTTGAAACAGCCACGAGTCTTAATTCCCTTTTGATTTTTGTGCTGTGTCCAATCGTTGCCGCCCTGAGCAGCAAAGCCAGGGTCTATAACATGATGATTCTGGGTACAACCGTCATGGCCGCGCCAACTTTCATATTGTCCATTGGGCCCACAGTGTTGGGGCTTTTTGCCTATATCATCGTTCTTTCCATTGGCGAAGCCATGTGGCAGCCCAGATTCCTCCAATACGCCGCTGAAATCGCGCCGGAAGGCAGGACGGGTGCGTACATGGGTGTTGCTCAGTTCCCGTGGTTCCTCACAAAAATGATTGTACCCCTGTACTCAGGCATCGCCCTTTCCAAATGGTGTCCGCTTGAAGGACCGGCCTCCACTGGAACCATGTGGCTGGTGTTCGGTCTGATGGCAGTAGTCACGCCCCTGCTACTCTTGTCCGCGAAAGGCTGGGTCGGAAAGGGCTTTAAGACTAACTCGGCCTGAGTGTGTTTAGTAAGCAGGTTATTGAATCGGCAAAGGCTCCAAAAGCCCTTTGGGCGCTGTATTTTACGTATTTGATTGAGGGCTTTGTCTATCTTGGCACACTCGTTTACCTGGCGATGTTTTTCAATGATTACATACGCCTGAACGATGTACACGCCGGATGGATGGTCGGCCTGATGACTGCGGGAATCACCTTTTCCATGCTCGTTTTCGGGAGCCGCGTGGATTCCTGGGGGTTGCGCAAGACACTATTTACGGCGCTAGGGCTGATGTTTTTCGGTCGCATAATAATCAGCATTTCGCCAGCTTTGGGCTTACAGCCCGGGGGACTTTTTTCCCCGCTCAATCTGGTTGCGGCATTGGGAATTTTATTTGTAGTTATTGGGTTTGGCATGTACCAGCCCGCTGTTTACGCAGGAACCCGCGCTGTCACCACCTCCGCTACTTCAGGTATGGCCTTTGCCATGCTGTACGCCCTGTACAACCTGGGCGGCTGGCTGCCGACCTTTATGAGCCCTGTCCGAAACACTTTTGGACTACAGGGTGCATTGGCTTTTTACGCGATAATCACCCTGCTTGGCATCATCGGCTTAGCCTTACTGCTCACTAAAAAAACACTGGAAAAATCGCTTGCCGAAAGCAATGTGAATGAAACGAGCACAGTCAC
Source organism: Holophagales bacterium (assembly GCA_031256155.1). Taxonomy (GTDB): domain Bacteria; phylum Acidobacteriota; class Holophagae; order Holophagales; family Holophagaceae; genus WRHW01. The sequence continues at coordinate 833 of JAIRRD010000281.1, read as the reverse complement.
TATAACACATGAAAAATCCACGTATGAGCAGTCTGTAATAAAGATTTCGCCTTTAACTAAAACCCTTGACTGGCTTAAAGAACATCCAATGGCAAATTCTAAATTCAGTTTTTTCATATTTTCTCTGATTCCCATTCAAACACTATTTGTGTACATTTGGTTCATACTGCCCCAGTACGTTGCCAGAGCCTATGCGGGAACCTGGACAGGGAAAAATTTTGAAACAGCCATCAGTCTCAACGCACTGCTGGTATTTGTGCTATGTCCTATTGTCACCGCCATCAGCCGCAAGTCAAAGGTCTATGACATGATGATATTTGGCACAACTGTCATGGCCGTATCGCCATTTCTGTTGTCCGGCGGCCCAACGGTGGCGGGGCTTTTCTCTTATATAATCATTTTATCTATTGGCGAAGCCATATGGAAGCCCAGATTCCTGCAATATGCCGCTGAAATAGCGCCAGAGGGCAGAACCGGAGCGTACATGGGCGTTGCTCAGTTCCCGTGGTTTCTGACAAAAATTCTGGTTCCCCTCTACTCAGGCATAGCCCTCTCCAAATGGTGCCCCCCCGAAGGACCTACCCATACCGGAACCATGTGGCTGATATTCGGCCTTATAGCAATAGCCACACCCATACTGCTCTTATCAGCAAAGGGGTGGGTGGGAAGATTATAGTGGTTTATAGCCGTTTTACTTGTGGATCATAACAATGTTCCACAAGTAAAACGACTATAGCAATTTTCGCTTTCATAGTCCATTTACGGCGAGCCAAGCTCGCCTATGGACTATGAGCGGCCGTGATTCGCAAGCGAATCCCGGCATAGCGGTTTGA
>JAIRRD010000262.1 GCA_031256155.1 Holophagales bacterium | reverse complement strand
GCCGTTAAGACTCAGAGGGCCGATGATACTGCTCTGAACATGAGTGGGAAAGTAGGTCGCTGCGACGTTAAAATAAATATGGCGGTTTGACCAATAAGTTGAACCGCCATATGCTTAGCCCCCGGAACTACACCCCCCTTCCGGGGGCTTTGTTTTGTACAAAAAGAAAGGATTCCATTGAAGCTTCGTCCATCACCATCAATATCAGCACTTATAGTAGTTTCAGCCGCTTTTTTTACCGATACTATTTTGTACTATGTATTAGTTCCCCTATTACCCCATTATCAACGTACGTTTAATTTGACTCAAACTGATTTAGGCATATTGTTTGGATGTTATGCCGCAAGTATGGTAATTGGAACACTTCCAATAAGTAAATTGGGTGATATAACAGGCCGGCGCAGCATGATGCTATGGGGATTAATTGGGCTTTGGGGTTCTACCTTTTTGTTCGCTTTTGGCAATTCATTTTTTCTGTTAATTTTTGCAAGGATACTCCAGGGTCTTTCGGCTACCGCAACTTGGACCAGCGGTATGGCTCTTGTGGCCGATCACTGGCCCGCGAAACACCGCGGCAAAGCAATGAGTACTTGTTTTGCCTTTGCGAATTTAGGAGTTCTGCTAGGACCGCCATTTTCTGGGTACTTATCGGAACACTGGGGTGTCCGTGCCCCATTCCTTGTTGCCGGATGTCTGGCGCTTGCTGATGCCATTCTCAGAGTCTGGCTTTTGCAGGACAAACCAAAAGAAGTTGTGGAATTAATTTCAATGAAACGATTGCTTAAAAACAGAAATATATGTCTTTACGCCAGCGTTTTAGGCATGATGTCTATGTTATGGGCTATCTTGGAATCAGCTCTGCCTATAAATTTCGACTCAAGGGGCTGGTCTGAAAGCCTCATCGGCTTGTGTTTCGCTTTTGCGGCACTGGCACACACACTGACATCGCCTTTGGCTGGCGCGATGGCAGATAAATTCAGCCGGAAAAAGATGGTCATTGTCGGACTGCTCCTTACAATGGTTCTGATTCCGCCTCTCGCTTTTACGTATAACCGGATGCCCACATTTGCGCTCATGATTGGTCTTGGTTTGGTGACAACGCTTATGGCAAGTCCTGTCAATCCCGCAGTAGCCTCTGCGGTTGACGATATGGGGATAGGTGGAGGAGGATATTCATCCGCATTCGGGATGCTCAATTTGGCTTACTCACTGGGAATGATGGTCGGCCCGATGCTGGGCGGAATTGGAGTTGACTGGATAGGTTTGAAGTCAACCCTCCTGATTTTTGGCCTTGGGTACGGTAGTTATGCGCTGGTAATCAAGCAGTTTCTATCGAATAAAAATTAGCAATGATTCCATAAACTGCGTACATATAGCAATTTTCGCTTTCATAGTCCATTTACGGCGAGCCAAGCTCGCCTATGGGCTATGAGCGGCCGTGATTCGCAGGCGAATCCCGGCATAGCGGTTTGACTACAATAAGTTAAACCGCTATAAAGGACAATCAATTGTGGAACCGTTATACAGCGTATTGCTCGCTTAACAGCGAGCAATACAAGCGAAAATGGCTATGTGGGAATCATTTACAATAATTGAAGACTGTCCCGAAACCTTCCATCTCAAAATCGCGGGACGCGATTTTGAGATGGAAGCGTTGCTAAAAAGTGGACCTCTGCAAACTCGCCTTGAAACTGTCGTCAATGAGAGCGGCGCACTCGTTAAAATGCGCCTTAGTCTCCCTGGATAAGGTGCGGGCAGACAGGGTATTCCGCAGTTGAGTCTGAAGCTGGCGCAAGTTTTCACGGACTAAGCTTCTGGCATCGTCAGGCATATTCGGTGTAGCTTTCAGTAATATGGAAATCATGCCGCGGAGATGTTCGCGCTGCAGGCTACGCCTCATCATGGTCGGCTCCTTAGTCCCCTTCAGCTCTGCCCAAATTGCGGATTGGAGGGTGTCATACAGTTCGAACAGTTTAAAAATCTGCTTCGCGTTTGGCTGTTTTTCTGCCGCTTCCAGGATATTTTGAGCGACACCTGTACTCAACATACTTCCAAGCGCCATTTGTTGGATGGCCAGCATGATTTGGTTCGGGTTATATGTAGGCCAGGACAAGTCCTCAAAGCTGGTGCGGTCGCTTGTCATGCGGGACAGAAATTTAGGTGTGAACGTAAATGCGTCCATGCTGAATATCTGTTTTTCAAGCAATTTCAGAGCTTCTCTTTGGCGGTCGGCAGAGATTGGAACCATGTTGGTACGGCTGGTACCAGCGTGGTCGCGGTTGTATGAAACGCCGCCTATATACTTGGAAGCAATTGAGACAGACTGAGCAGTCTGACCAAGCGCTCGTCTCGTCTGGCGCCTCAGTACGTGATATGGCTCTCCAGGCTTAAAGGTGCGGTTTTGGAGCCGCTTTATGAGTTCAGCCGATAGCTGTATCCGCTTTGTGGCAAATGCCAGTGTGTCAGCGCCCAAGTCGTATGTGTTTACATCAGGATCTAAGCCGAAGAAGCTATCTTCGTCAGTGCCATAGATCAACAGCGGCTCATCACTGCGGCTTGCGATTTTCGTTAGTTCGTCAGCTTCACCGGCGGCGTCAAATTGCTTATAGCCATATTCGATCACCCAGTAGTCCCACGGGCCAAGAGCGCCCGACATCAACTGTCCCCGCTTTTGCCCTTCCAGAGGAAGATTTACCGGCACATAATCCATCACAGAATTGGTTAGGCCATTTTTCTTTGTGAATTCAGGATCCTGGAGCTGGGCTTCCGTGTAAGCCGTTGAGGCTTTGAAGTTGTGCCTCAAACCCAAAGTATGGCCGACTTCATGGGTAATCAGCTCCCGCAGGCTTTCTTTGACAAATTCTTCACCTTCTGGTGAAAGCGGGTCAAGTTCGCCTCTGGCATCAAGTAAGTCCATCGCAAATGGCATTTCTTGCAATTCAGACATGGTGACTATACCGGATCTTCCAGTGCTCATGTGCGATACGCCTGATTTGGGCGGCAGGTCTTCGCGAAATTCCCTAGGATAGTTTCTCACCCAAAATTCGCCTATCCCAATGTCGGCATCCAGAATTTCCCCTGTGCGCGGATCAACATGGCTGGGTCCGATGGCAAATCCAACGTCTGTCCCTACCAGCCAGCGGACGGACGCATGGCGGGCATCTAATGTGTCCCACTCGGCATCGTCGGGCTGGAATTCAACTCGGATGGCATCTTTGAAACCAGCTTTTTCAAAAGCCTTATTCCATTCCAGGATGCCATCGGCTATGGTGTTTCTGTATTTTTCAGGTACTCCCTTATCTATCCAATATACGATTTGTTCTTTAGGTTCGCTAACAGCCTGCGATGGGTCTTTTTTCTCCAAGCGCCACCTGTTGATAAAGCGTTTGCGGAGATCAATGTCCTCTTTTGTAAAATCCCATTGCGTGCTGACGAAAAAGCCAATCCGGTCATCCGCCAGGCGCGGAGCCATTGGTGTTTCTGGTAGTTTGAGGAAGTTGTATATCACGCCGAGGAAGAAACTCCTTGGGTCTGGCACGTTATTCGGTGTTGAAGGCGACATTCCGGGAGGGGTGCCGGGACCTGGGTATGCCACGCTCGCCAGGGAAAAATGATTGCTGACAATAAAAGATGACTGCCCATCTGTCACACTTATTTTTTCAAACGTGGTGTTGGCTCTGTCAAAAGTGTACCCCTGCCTGTACATCCTGCTGAGGTCTGAAGCGAAACCAGAATAGTCTTTAAACAATAAGGCCGATGCGTCAATCAGCACACTCTTGCGTGCTGGGTGTGGCTTAGAGAGAACCGGAGCGGAGTTGAGCATACTTTCAGAAAAGCTATTCTCAAGTGTTTTCTTTAGAGCTTTGTTGTTTTCCGCTTGGTAAGCAGGGTTCAGGGCCATCAGGCGCATTGTGTTTCCAACCCTTCTGAACGCAACCAGTTGACTGTCGCCCATCATACCGCTGTACAGGCCCGCTTCGCCGATGCCTTTGGCCAAATTCCAGGTCATCAGAAATGGCTGATTCAACTGCGACTCACTAATTTCAATCCATACCTTGTCATCTTTTTGAAAAACAGGGAAAAAACCTGTTGTTTCTTTTGCCTCTTTGATTACTTCCGCAAACTCTTTCAGAGCGGCCTGATCCTGAGCGGCCGCAGGATTTGGAGGTGTGGGGGCCTGGGCAGCCAAGGGAATTATTCCCAGAGTAAGAAGTAAAGTCAGGGCGGGCAGTGTCTTTTTAGACATTCGCATGGCTCCTAATGAGAGGGTTGGAAAGGGAGTGTGCAAGCAAAAAAGACGTGGTACACAAACAAGCACACAATTATTATGCGCAATTTGGAAGAGCGGTTTTATAAAAAATTATTTATACCGAGCCACTTGCAATTACCTCTACCGAGTTGTGTTCATACTTGCCAAAGAGAAGTTATCATAGACATCCTGTGCCAAACGTTTCAAATCCTTACCTGAACTGGTGAGGGGATAGCCGTTAGCTTCATCCGATTTACGGTTCGCCCACTCCCATTCCATCAGGAAGTAGTTGACACGGACAGGCGGCTCGCCGCTTAACAGCGCCGTACGGTAAGTATCTACAAATTTTTTCCAGCGTTTCAGGTACAAGCTCTCTGTAAGCCCAGACCACTGCCGATTGGAATAATCTTTAAGTTGAGGGTTTTTTTGAGCACCCCAGGTTGTAATAAGCGTACGGGCATTGAACTCAAACAAATCTTTTGACCAGTCATCCATGTCCGGCAGCATATTGCGCGAGGCTTCAATCCACTTGCCAACTCCAAAATACGGACTGACAGAAAGCACTCGTTCCATAAAATCAACCGCCTTCAGGAATTTGGCAGAATACAACTCGTAGTCATCATGATTTTTATCGCTGTATGCCGCTATCATTTTTCTGTAATATTCCAGCGATGCCGTGGACAATACCTGCGCCGTTAATTCCACAAAATCGTGAATGAACGCGGGGTTGCCGCCCAAAGTATTAAAAGCCTTTATGAATTGTGGCAGCGCCAATTCCATCTCCGACTTGTCATACATATAATTGCTATGACCCCAGGTTGACGCAGCCCGAAAATCGGCAGTTGGCCGTGCATTTATTACAGATTCCGGCGGTCCCTGTACAACACTTGTCTTTTTAGCAAAAGCTGTTTCGGCAAGTATATTCCACCCAGCCAAAGCATTCTCCTCAAGAACACCGTACCGGCTTCTTACATAGTCACGGATGTATTCTGAGTACAATATTGATTCATTTTTCCACGTCATATCTGAAACAAGGTCGTACATAATTCCAGAATTAGAATAAGCTTCCATTGTCATGCCAATACCCACCATGTGTTTTTTTTTGGCAACAGCTGTCGGCATTTGCGTCAAGGTGGGTAAATCCCCAAACAAACCCATTCGTCCGCCGAAGCTGTGGAGCATATTCCAAACCCATTTAGTGCCTGTTGCTTCCATGGGTTCATTTTCCTCTCGCATTTCTGAAAATAAATCAAGCGCGAGTACATGGTCTTTATTCAATTTATCCAGCTTGGCAGCAGTAATATTTTTCTGCCATTGCTGAATCACCCAGACAGCGCTGCCGTCAGCTTTCATCATCACATCCTGTATGCGTCTGTATGTATCGCCAGCATCCATGCCTCCCATATTGCCGCCTTCATGAAAAGGGTCAACAGCATAGTAATGGGTGATGCCGCCAAAGACATCTTTCTGGGCTTTGTAAAAATCAGCCGCTACCTTTGGAAACCAATCACCCGCACCTGTTTCCAAAGTGCGCAGCATGTTGGGGCGCGTAAAACCAACCCAATTACCCTGTGCGATTACAGAAGCACTGAGATTCTTATAATGAAAATCTGTTGGTACCATGCCTGAAAAGCCCTGCAAAACCGGATTTATACCATATACCTGCATCCTGTCGTGTATCCTGCGCCCCAGTTCCGCACGCTGCACAAACCAGTTATCCGGCAGCGGACCGCCGAAGCCCGTCATGTTTTGCATATAGAACCAAGCAAAATACGCCGGACCGCTTATATAATCCCGAATTTCATCCTCTGTGTAGCTGTATTTTAAGAGAAAGCGGCGCTGAATTTCTTCATGTCCGACAACGTCCAGCATCAAGTTTATGCCATTCATCGCCGCCCAATCCAGATATGCCTCGTAATCATTCCATCCCCAAAAAGCCATTGTGTATGAGTAAGTACAGAAGTTGAGTGCGTAACGCACATCATAGCTTGTGCGGCGCACGATTTTGCCTGAAACAGGCGGCAACACCGCAGGCATATTCAGATTGCTGACAAACAATGGGTTGTAGTTGACATGGGCATAGTTCTTCAAATAGAAGTTCAACCCGGAAGCCATAGAGACACCATTGCGTCCTCGAATTGTGACTTTTCCGCGCACAGTTTCGATTTCAAAGGCATCTTTTCCGTTGCCCATCACGTCCTTAAAATCGAATACGAAGGCGTTCTTCCATCTGTCGCCAAGGACTCTTCCCACAAGGCTGGTCATCTCGGCGATAGTTTTTTGGCGTGCATACGCTTTGTCATACGCGAAACGCCTATATTCCACAGCCCAGGGCGTATCCTCGAAATTCGGCACAGAGAGTAATGTTTTTTGCAGTATGGCATCGGATATCTTTTCGCCGTACAGCTCTGCCTCAGCAATTTTGCCTGCCACCCCATCGGAGGCATACGAAATGTTTATGCGAATTACACTGATGCCCTGTGTCCCGGGCTGCCTGGCAAGATTGTAGCTATCACCATCTGTCGTGGCAACATCGTTACTTGTTTTATATGCAATCTTTGTGAAGCACTCACCGTTTACGCTGGCGTAAACCTGGTAATGATAGTATGCGCCCAAAGGATTTATCACAGTGAGGGATGACAAGTTATACAGTCCATCC
>JAIRRD010000174.1 GCA_031256155.1 Holophagales bacterium | reverse complement strand
CAAGTTCATTCACTATAGCAGTTCAACTTATTGTAGTCGAACTGCTATAGTGTCTATCTACAGTGAAACGCTGCAGGCTCACTGGCTCGTTCGGGCGGATGTTGCCCTTCTTCCGGCAGATGTCAATTTGAGTCTCAATGGTATCTACTCCGTCCAGAGATGGTAATAGCAATCCGCGACGTCCGTCGCATGTGGAGACTATGAGGCCGTATTTGTCAGGGTCCAGTTGGTCAGAAGAGTCTATCGGCTCTGGCTCAGAAAGCACGTCCACTTTGATATTCAAATCGTCAAGCTCATCTGCGATGACTGGCCTGAACCTGCGGTCACGCGAGCAGGCCCACTGCGCGTTTTGGGCAATTTCCTCCACCATAGTTTCGCGAGAAGGCAGTATAGTTCCAATACAACCCCGCAGCTCGCCGTTCGCGCTGTGAATAGAGACAAATACACCGGCCCTTCTGTCGGGTATGGAGTTCCTGAGATGCTCAGAAATATCGGCGCGTCCGGTCTGTACGTAAGAGACAATGGCGCTTTGCGCAATCTGAACATATGGATCCATGGTTACTCCAGTCTATATAGCCATTCGCTTGTCTTGCTCACTTAACGGCAGGCGAAGCCCTCATGCAAGCAATATGCAGTCAGGATTTGCAGTATAGCAGTTCAACTACAATATAGCCATTTTCGCTTGTCTTGCTCGCTTAACGGCAGGCGAAGCCCCCATGCAAACAAATGTTGCTGGACTTCATTCCGTGCAAAATGGCACATTTCATATAGCGGTTTAACTTATTGTAGTTAAACTGCTATGCCGGGATTCGCTTGCGAATCACGGCCGCTCATAGTCCATAGGCGAGCTTGGCTCGCCGTAAATGGACTATGAAAGCGCAAATTGCTATATTGATAAAGCACGTAAGGGACGGCGATACAATCGAGTACCTTACCGGGGCCTGCTGGACAAAAGAAGGCAGCTTCAATAACCTGCCTTCCTGAGCGGATTATGTGCGGAACATGGCCAAGCCAAAGCTGAAACCCCTGAGGGTTATACATTCAAATTAGCCAAAGCGTAAGCGTAAGCGCCCAGAGACACTGCGCGGGGCGCTCCCAGTTTGGATATTGCAACACCTACGCGTTTTTGGGTGTCATATAGCACTGTGCGTCTGGTGCCCGGAATTTGTATCTCACTGGTCTGACCGCGTATAAACAGAGACCACTGCTCTTCATCCTCAAGGTTAAAAACGGTCAGTTCCGTGCGGGGAACAATGCCTCGTCCTGTAACGCTCGTCAGTTCGCGATTCATTTCGTCAACCATTGTTGGCAGGAAGAGTCTCCAGGCACCTGTAATCCCTCCTCCAATTACCACTAAGCCGTCTATCATTGTGACTGCGTTGGCTACGGCATCACCGGCAACTTCCCCCATGCGGCGGAAAGCGTATTTGGCGGCTTCCATGTTGCCCGGCAGCTTGCCGTCAGCAATGGCGGCGATGTCAATCGGCTCAGGGACAGATTCTATATTCTGTCCGGTTTTCTCTGCATAAGCAAGGCGCACTGCGCGAATAGAAACGCCTTCTTCGGCGTATGATTCGCGGTCCAGCTTATTTCTGATACACCAGATTTCAGCTGCGGCGCTGTTGTCGCCCAGAAAAAGGCGCCCATCCGAGGCTATGCCCGCTCCAAAGCCTGTGCCAAATGTTAGTCCAAGTAAATTTTTGAAGCGCTTTGGGCTGCCGGTAGCCGCCAGTTCTGCGTTGACTTCCGGCAACAGACCGTAGAGGGCTTCGCCGTACGCAAAGAGGTCACCATCGTTGTTTATAAAAACAGGGACTTTGAATTGTTCTTCCAATATGGGGCCAAGGGGTACGCCGCCCCTAAAGCAGGGGAGGTTCTGCAAGTCGCCGATTATTCCGTTGTCGTAATCAGCCGGCCCCGGAAAGGCAAAGCTGATTGCGTGGATAGTTCCGCCCACAGCCTCTTTCAGGCGCTGGAAAGCACCCGTGATATTCTTCAGGCAAGTATCAAGGTTTTCGCTTCGGCTTGGCAAGACTACGGGAGGAGCGGCATCTTTCTGATTTCTGATGGCGCGGAACTCAAAATTAGTCCCGCCGGCATCCAAGGTCAGAATTGTGTGTGAACTATCTGAGTTTATTGAAGTCATAACAATCACCCGCAATCAGTAGTTCTGGGCTTTTTCATTGAAAGCCACGTTAGGTAAAGAAAACAAACCGCAGGTACCACAAACGCGGCTGCGTTGGCACCTCCGCCGCGCCAGCCCATGAGCAACGGCACCAGAGCGCCTCCGCTTATGGCCATACACATCAGGCCAGAGAGTTCAGAAGCTCTCTCTGGTTTTTCTTCAACCGTTATGGAGAAGAGCATGGGCCAGATATTGGCAAACCCCAAACCGCCGATTACCACGGCTGGAATAACTAAAACTTTGACGTTGAAAATGAGCATTGCCAGTCCAGTGACACCCAGAAGGGCCGAAAGTCTGAAGAAGGTGCGTGGGCTGACTTTCAGAGTGCCAGCTATGAGCCGTCCAACTGTGAGAGCGCCGAAAAATAGACTTGGCCCAAAGAGCGCCGCGCTTTTTTCACCAAAGCCGCGGGCTGTGAGCGCGGGTTTGAGGAATGTGGCCATACACACTTCCGCTCCCACATACAGAAAAATTCCGAGTACAGCCAGCGCGAAAGCGGGGGTTTTCAACAGCGCGAGACTGTTGCCGATTGAAGGAGGAACCTCAGGTTCTGTCTCGTCAATCCTCAGCATCACGACCCATACGAAAGCCAAAGCCATCAGAAGTGAAAAGACGGGGAATGCCCCCCGCCATCCCATGGTGGCAAGGAGAGTTATTGATGTTACAGCTGTGACAAAGTAGGCGCTGGCTGTGGAACCCAAGCCCTTGACCCCTTGCGCCAAAGCTAGGTTTCGGCTGTAATCGCCTTCAGCGCATACATCACGCATTATCGGGTTGCCCGCCACTTGCAAAAAAGTAGTGCCAACGCCCAATAGGAATATAGCAGCCAGAAGCATTGCGAAGGGCGGATTTATGAGTGCCGGAACAGCCGTAGCCGCAGCACAGAGTCCCAGACCCAGCAGCAGCAACTTTTTCTTCCCCATACGTGCGGCCATAACTCCGCCCGGAACGCTGAAGAGGGCAAAGGCGATAAACACGAAAGATGGTATCAGCGCGGCCATAAGCGGATCATCTGAGAAGTATTCCTTAGATACCCGGCTTGACAGGGGCCCCATAGCATCCGCGATACCCATAAGCAGAAACACCAGATAAATGGGCAAAGTCCGTAAAAACATGGTTAGCCTCCCGCTTTTTATCTTATAGCAGTTCCATCAATTTCGTCTTATTTGGCTTTTATCGGCACATAAATATCAAATGGCTTGCCCATCTGCCAATCACCGGGCATGTGTTCAAAGGCGCTGGCCTCCTGATTAATCACATATTTGGTCTGACCTCCTGACCATTCCGTGTAGAGGTACATGTAGGCATCTCCCATTTTCTCAATACTCGGCACAGTGCAGCGCACGTACGCACCCTTGAGGATTGTTACCTCCCCCATGCCTTCCGGCAGTGGCTCCTCTGGAGTCATCTCCAGCGCGGCCCAATAATCGAACTCGCTTTCGCTGACCATCACTGAGACACCAAACATGCCTTTCGGTTCCTTGCAGACTTCGCTCATGCGGGGTGTGAATGCCTGCCAGAGCGCACCGCCATCCGCGCCTGCCTTTTCCATACTGGTCCGCACCTTCATCCCAACCAGTTTTTTGGTGGGGAACTCGACTATACTGGTTTCAAACTTCACCACTTTCTCGGCGACTGCCGCATTCTCAGCTTTGGGGTCCTGCGGATCAGGCTCAATGTACAAGGCCCCGGACATCAGTGTCAACTGCAAGAGCAGCGTAGAAGAAAGGATGATACTCACGGAACACCTCCATTTGTCATGAATCTATTGACTATACCTCATTGATATATATTCTCAAAAGGTTTTGTCGCAGACCGTGGTTTGGGAACGCGATTTTGAGATGGAACTGCTACACTTGTATCAGGAGGCTGAAATGACTCAAGTGCGCTTAGTAACCAGTAAAGGCAACATCAACCTTGAACTTTTCCATGAGGAAGCACCCGGGACTGTGGCCAATTTTGTGAAGCTGATAAATGATGGCTTTTATGATGGCCTGGCTTTCCACCGCGTGATCCCCAACTTTGTCATTCAGGGTGGTTGTCCTAATACGCGGGAAGGTGCGGATGGCCTGCCCGGCACTGGTGGTCCGGGATGGAACATTAAGTGCGAGACAGAAAACAACCCGCACAAACATGAATTGGGTGCGCTTTCCATGGCCCACGCCGGAAAAGATACGGGCGGTAGCCAGTTCTTTATAGTGAATGGCGACAAAAAGAATGTTACCCATCTGGATGGCGCTCATACAGTGTTTGGCAAATGCTGTTCTGATGAAGACATAAAAGTGGTTATGGAAATCTGCGCCATGGACCGCATAGAAAAAGCGGAAGTAATTCAGCCCTGATATGCCTACATCCACAGCGATTCCACGTCAAAATTGCGTTCCGCGATTTTGATGCGGAACTGTTATAATTGAGCTACTCTGAAAGAACTTGATCTCGGCCTTCACGGGACGCGATTTGTTTCCCTCCTTCCTTTTTCATAATTAAAGAGGCACTATGCCAGAAACAATCAAACAATCCCTGCGGGAGTCCAAAACATTGAGATGGACGGCACTGGCTATTGTGTCGTTCACGATGCTGTGCGGTTACTACTTTGAAAAGGCGACATCCGCCTTTAAACCCGAACTGATAGACAGTGCGGGATGGACAAGCAAACAGTTCGGCTTTTTCAGGTCATCCTACATGTGGCTGACAGTCTTTGCGGGGATGCTGGTGATAGGCGGGATAATCCT
>JAIRRD010000163.1 GCA_031256155.1 Holophagales bacterium | reverse complement strand
TCAGGTCTTTTTCCAGCAGAATGACGTCAGCAGATTCTTTAGCTATGTCAACAGCATTGTCCACAGAGATTCCAACGTCCGAAGCTTTTATTGCAGCCGCATCATTAATACCGTCCCCCATATAGCCAACGCTGTGGCCATTGTTACGCAGTGCTGTAATGACACGAGCTTTCTGCTGCGGCGAGAGTTTAGCAAAAACACTGACAGTTTCCGCAGATTTGCCCAATTCTTTATCAGTCATTTTCTCCAAATCAGTGCCAAGCAGTATGTTATCAACCGGAATACCAACCTGGCGGCAGACGCAGTGAGTCACCTTATCATTGTCGCCCGTCAGGATTTTAATCCCCACACCATGTTCGCCAAGCGCTCTGACAGCATTAGCTGTAGATTCTTTCGGCGGGTCAAGGAAAGCCAGATAGCCCATGAGTACCATATTCGATTCATCAGCCACCGAAAACGCACCTACGGGAGAAGGATTAGTCTTTTGCGCCACAGCAATCACGCGCATACCATCCTTATTTAAGTCATCCACTTTTTTGAGTATATAGGTTCGAATGTCATGTGTCAGAGGATGAACTTCCCCCTCATACTCAGCGAATGAACAAGCAGAGAGCATTTCCTCCACAGCCCCCTTTGTAATCATCTGCGTTTTTCCATCTGTCACCACAACGCTCATGCGGCGGCGATCAAAGTCAAATGGTATTTCATCAACTTTTGTATATCTGTCCGCAAGGCCGCGCAGCGTTTCCGCATTATCCTGCTCATACTGCGTACGCTCTATGATGGCGAGGTCCACAAGATTTTTCAGCCCCGTCTGATAATAGCTGTTCAGAAATGCGTGGCGCAGTACCCGCGCATCGCTGTCCCCGTGTATATTCAAGTGGTACTGCAGAACCACTTTGTCCTGAGTAAGTGTCCCCGTCTTATCCGTACACAGGATATTCATAGAACCAAGGTTTTGTATAGAGTTCAGGTTCTTAATAATAGTCTTTTGCTTTGACATCGTCACAGCACCTTTGGCAAGGCAGGTTGTGACAATCATAGGTAGCATTTCAGGCGTAAGCCCCACAGCCACTGACAGAGCGAACAGAGCCGCCTGAAGCCAATCACCCTTGGTAAAGCCGTTGACAAAGAGAACGATTGGAACCATAACCAGCATAAAGCGAATCAACAGCCAGGATACGGAATTAACACCCTTTTCAAAGCTGGTTTGGACAGACTTATCGTTACAGACCAACTTTGCCATTTCGCCAAAGATTGTGTCATCACCGGTCGCAACGACTATTCCCACAGCACTGCCGCTCACAACATTGGAACCCATGAAAGCGAGGTTTGGTATTTCACTCAGCGTGTCAAGACTACCCCGTGCAACATTTGACGTCTTTTCCACAGCCACACTCTCGCCCGTCAGAGCCGACTGGCTGATGAACAAATCCTTAGCAAATATAATACGCAAATCTGCGGGAATCATGTCACCGGCCGCTATATGCACGATGTCTCCCACGACAACCTCTTCAAGAGGGATTTCCTGTTTTCCGGTTTCCTGTCGCTGGACACTGGTAGTGGTAGTAATCATCTTCAGCAGGTTTTCAGCAGCCTGACCGCTTCTTGTCTCCTGCACGAACTGCAGCGCACCGGAAACCAGTACCATAGCAGTAATAATAATAACGGTAATTGGCGCAGCCTCTCCAGGCGCAGCCAGAATAATGTCGGTAGTAGCCGATATCATCGCCAGCGCAAATAAAACAACCGTAAAAGGATTAATGAGCGCCTTAGTCACGCGCTTAAGCATTGATTCCTTTTTGCCGTGCGTAACGCTGTTGTCACCGTACTTATCGCGGGAATCCTCTACAAGTTCCTCACTCAAACCCTCAGATAGCGCCCCCAGCTCTTTAAACAGTTCTTCTTCACCAACGCCAGCGGCAAATTTCAATCTATTGCGCACCTCATCACGGCGCAACATTTTGTTTTGCGCTTTTTTATTCAATACTTTGTTGTTTTTTGTTTTTTGCATTTGTCTGAATAAACTACTAACCCCGCTTTAACACAGTAACGCAATTAGTGACAGAGCTGCCGCCAACATTAAAAGTCACAGCTATTTCAGGCTGTTTGCCAACCAGCGCAGCCCCAATAGGTTGTCCTATCAGATGTTTGTAGGCCAGAGCGTGCATTGATACACCAGTGGCTCCAACAGGATGTCCTTTGGCTTTCAGACCACCGCTCAGGTTAATGGCGCACTTATCGCCGCGGGTGTAACGGCCCTCCATATAATCAATACCAGCCCTTCCATCCCTGGAAAGTCCCAGCGCCTCCGTAGCGAGCAACTGATTGATAGTAAAACAATCATGCACTTCGGCAATATCAATATCGGAGGCAGTTATACCAGCTTCCAGGAACGCTCTGCGGACAGCCTCTTTACCAGCCATTAATTCGTACAGATTTGGCCGCACGGACATAGCCATGCGCTCATTAGCGTGGCCAATACCCGCGATTTGAACTCTTTTATCTTTGTCAACAGATGCCGCGCCGTCAGACAGCGTCAATACAAGCGCAGCCGCACCATCTGTCACCAGCGAACAATCATGCAGCCTCAGAGGGTCTGCAATCATAGGATTTTTTTCATGCGGCAGATTCAGTATGGCATCAGCCGTAACAAGCCCCAGTTTATCCGATATCCCGCCCTTGCCAAAATGAGCAAGAGGGTTTTCCAGTCCATTGGTATAGCATAGAGCGGCCACAGTTGCCAGATAGCGCCTCATATCAGAATCACTGATATTGTATTGAGCCTTGTAGCCCTTTGCGTATTCGGCAAAAAGGGCTGGGAAAGTCATAGCTTTAGCACCCTCATCGGGCCAGTATGAACACGTCGCAAGAGCGTGAGTAACGCCCTTGATGTCCAGCAGATTCATCTTTTCCACACCTATGACAAGAGCTGTTTTAGCACGTCCCGCTTCCAGCGCATAAACGGCGCTGTAAATGGCCGCAGAACCGGAAGCACAGGCATCCTCACAGCGCGTCATAGGCTTAAAACGCAGACCCACCGGATCAATTTCCGTAGCGAAAGCCGCCAGATGTTCCTGATTAGCAAACAGCCCGGGAGCGCATGAACCTACCCATACACCGTCAACATCTTTAGCTTCAAGGCCAGCATCGGTAAGAGCACCGCGCCCCGCCTCCAGTAAGAGGTCGTACAGAGAACAAGCATCCGTTACCTCACCCGTTTCCCTGTTGCGTTTGACAAAATTGCCAAATTTAGTGTTATGTGCGCCGATAATGGACACTTTGCTCATAAAACCTCCACTGTTTTGCAGTCGCTGGCAATTACAACGTCAGCATCTGTTTTTTCCAGAACCCATTCAGGTGTATAAGGGGCAAAAGCTTCTTTCAATACAAATTTATTGTCCGCCACTTCAAAAAAGCCCAAATCTGTAATGACGTAATTGACCTCGCCTTTGGCTGTGAGTGGCAGCGAACACTTTCGTTTCAGACGGCTCGCTCCCTTAGGGTCAAAGTGCAGCGTTGCAGCGATGACCGTATAAGCGCCCGTAGTCAAGTCCATAGCTCCGCCAATCCCGTGAACCATTTTCCCCGGAATTTTATAATTAGCCAGATTGCCCTCCTGGTCAACTTCCAGCACACCAAGAACCGTGCAGTCAACATGACCGCCGCGAATAATACCAAAGCTGACAGCACTGTCAAAATAACAGCCACCCGCAAGTATAGTGGATGGCACACCGCCCGCATTTACCACGTCACGTTTTTCCTCGCCCGGTTTAGGAGTCGGTCCCAGACCCATCATGCCATTTTCGCTCTGCAGCAGTATCGTGACATCATCAGGGACATAGTTAGCAACCAGAGTAGGCAGGCCAATTCCAAGGTTTACAACATCGCCGTGCCTTAAAAGTTTTGCTATGCGCTTTGCGATAACTTCTTTATTGGGTGAGTATTCCATGATGTTCCCCATTAATCCAGACATTCAGCTTTGACCAGGAAGTCCACAAAAACAGACGGCGTATGGACGGCATCAGGGTCAAGTTCGCCTATTTCAACAATTTCTTCCGCCTCCGCAATTACCAAATCCGCAGCCGTAGCCATGATTGGATTGAAGTTTCTGGCAGTTGCGGAATATATCAAGTTTCCGGCTCTATCAGCCACCTTAGCTTTAATAAGAGCGACATTACCGCGCAGGGGCAGTTCAAGCAAGTATGAGCGGCCATTAACATCAATGACCTGCTTACCCTGCTCCACCTCAGTGCCAACACCGGTAGGTGTCAAAATCCCACCAAGTCCAGCGCCTCCAGCGCGAATTTGTTCCACCAGAGTACCCTGCGGCACCAGTACAACCTGAATTTCGCCTTCATTCATCTGACGCTGTGTTTCCTGGTTCAGGCCAATGTGGGTAGTGATTATTTTTTTAAATAGCTTCCCCCCCACCAGATGGGCAACCCCCACGATATTTCCCGTTTTCAGGTCATATATTGACGTATCATTGCACACCAGTGTCATTTGCTTTAGAGCAGCGGCTTTTAACGCATGAATGACAGTATGTGGCGAGCCGCAGCCCAGGAAGCCAGCCACCAAAAGCGTATCACCCTCTTTTACTTTGGCGGCGGCTTCCTGTGCTGAAATAATTGGTTTTTTGATCATGTCGCCTCCTGGATTTTTTCGGAAACCATATGAGGTAATTGCAAAACCCTGCGTTCCGTCTGCTCCCGACATCCGCAGTCTCCGGCTGGATTTCGTAATTTGTTGATTGTAGGCAAGTTACGCCAGACACTGCTCCAGTCGGGCGCAGCCTACCACTCCGTGGACTTGCAAAACCAGAGGTTTTGCAAGTGGCTCCATATTATAGCAATTTTCGCTTTCATAGTCCATTTACGGCGAGCCAAGCTCGCCTATGGACTATGAGCGGCCGTGATTCGCAAGCGAATCCCAGCATAGCGGTTTAACTACGAAAAGTTAAAC
>JAIRRD010000133.1 GCA_031256155.1 Holophagales bacterium | reverse complement strand
CAGTTTCAAGGACGGCGATGTCATTACCATAGAACCTTTTCGCGCAAAAGCGTTTCCTGTCATTAAAGATTTGATGGTTGACCGCAGCGCTATGGAACGCATCATTGCTGCTGGAGGTTTTATCACCGCTCCAACAGGATCGCCGCAAGACGCCAATGCCCTGCCGATTCCTAAAACCTGCGCCGACCTCGCAATGGATGCCGCTTCCTGTATTGGATGTGGTGCTTGTATCGCCGCCTGCCCCAATGCCTCAGCAATGCTTTTTTTGTCCGCCAAAGTCAGTCAACTGGGTCTCCTCCCCCAAGGACAGCCGGAGCGTCTGACGCGCGTACGCGACATGATTGCTCAAATGGACGCTGAACAATTCGGCGCATGTACAAACTTTGCTGAGTGCGAAGCGGTCTGCCCTAAGAACGTGAAACTGGAACATATTGCCAGAATGAACAGAGACTTTATCAAGTCCGGCATACTCTACAGACCCCCCCAGACATCCGGCAGCGATGCACTTTAGAGCAAATTCATTTTGAGGTTGAAATGCTCTGGTTTGATATAGTCAACGCCCTTGACAAGCAGTACAGACAGGCAAGCACCGCCTATGCCTTCCATTCCGCTCCCCGCCGATGGCAGCTCGCTCCATTACGGCGCAGTCTAGCGCATCCGCGCGTTTTACTTGTGGAGCATTGTTATGCTCCACAAGTAAAACGACTATAACACTACAACCGTTTTCCTCAAGCGAATATCTTCACTTGACGCACCAATCATTATTTCGAAATCGCCGGGCTCCACCACTCTGTTCATGTTACGGTCTAATAATTCAAGATGGCTTGGTTTCAACACAAATTTCACCTCTTTGGTCTCGCCCGGATTTAAGGTAATACGTTCAAACCCGCGCAACACAGATTCATAAGTGATGACACTACTTACCACATCATTCACGTAAAGCTGTACAACCTCATCTCCCTTGCAGGTGCCGGTGTTGGTTACTTTGCAAGCAACCGTAAATTCGCCTTGCAACCGCTGTTGTTCGGGCGTGACAATTAAGTCGGAATATTCGAATGTGGTATAGCTCAAACCATGTCCGAATGGATACAGTGCCCCATTAATCCGTGTATTCCCAAAGCCGTTCACAGGGTCTTCCCGTCCCGGTTGGCCAGCATGAGAACCGGGTTTAAACGGAAAATTATATTCAATTTGCCCGATCGTTCGCGGAAATGTAACGGTCAGTTTTCCACCGGGGTTGTAGTCGCCAAATAGTGTTTCCGCAACAACAGGACCTGCATTATTAGTCGGAAACCATGTTTCCAAAATGGCAGGAATATGTTTGTTTGCCCAGTTGATGGTTAAAGGGCGTCCATTGATTAACAGTAAAACAATGGGCTTGCCGGTTGCATGCAGCGCTTCCAATAGTTGCTGCTGACGTCCCGGAAGGTCCAACGAAGTGCGCGATTTGGATTCGCCGACACACAATTCATCTTCACCCAACGCAACAATAACAACATCGCAATTTTTTGCCATGTCGACCGATTTTTGAATTTCGGCCATTTCTTCGGCGGACATTGGCTCCGGAAAAATTTCTGTTGCCGGAAATCCCACATCAAACACATCGCAGCCCTTGGTATAGAGAACTTCATGGTTATTGCCCAAATATTTTTGCAAACCCTCCAAAATAGTGTGCGGCGTTAACTGATTCGGGCCGTAACGACTGGTCATAAAATTTGTTTCTTTGGCAAGCGGGCCAGTGACCAGCACTTTTTTAATCTTGTTTTTATCCAGCGGAAGCAGGTTTTTTTCGTTTTTTAGCAGAATCAATGATTCACGCTGCATTCTCAGCACAAAATCCATGTGCTTATCTTCGCCCACAATTTTATCTGCGGCTTTGGGATTGGTCACGTAAGGATTGTCGAACAAGCCCAACCAGAATTTCACGCGCAACACATCCGTTACCAGACGATCAACTGTTTCTATTGAGATTTTTTTATTTTCTATCTGTTTGCGAAACGGGAGGATGTAGTCGGAAGGCGGCGTAAAACTTGTCCGCACATTCAACCCTGCATCCGCCACCTGACGTACAGCCTCTTCATACGTATCAGCCGTACGGTGCTTGGTTTGCACATATTCCACCGCCCAACTGTCACTCACGCTGTATCCTGTAAATCCATATTGTTGACGCAATAACTCCGTCATAAAATAATGACTCGCGATAATCGGTATGCCGTCCCAATCGTTATAGCTTGCCATAATACCCATTGGGCGCGCTTCCTGAATCACGCGGCGGAACGGATATAAATGCATTTCGTGCAACTCACGCGGAGCAACATGCGGATCCGTGCGTGCGTTTCCGTCACGCCCCCCCTTTGGAATGCTATATACAGCATAGTGTTTCAAGGTAGAAGCAATATTCTGGTCTTGTATGCCTTTCACCATTTGTACACCGAGTTCGGCAATCAAAAACGGATCCTCTCCATAACATTCCAACGTACGCCCCCAGCGTGGATCGCGGGCAATGTCCAAAATGGGCGCATACAGGTTTGTATATCCCAACGCTTTGGCTTCTTTCGCCGCAATTGCGCCCGCTTCATAGACTAATGCTTTGTTCCACGTGCTTCCAATAGCAATGGGAGCGGGCAACGGCGTAGCCTTTGTGTGATTTAATCCATGTATCGCTTCATTGCTGAAATCAACTGGAATTCCCAAGCGCGTTTCTTCAATAAACCACTTCTGCACAGTGTTGATAGCCTCCGCATGGTTGCTGAACGGATAAATCAGATTAGGCACTGTTCGCAAACCGCGGCCAACGCCGTTCAAATGTTCATCAATATTAGCAATGCCGTCTTTCCAAATTTCGTTTTTCCAATCTGGAGTAGGCAGCGAATCTTTCAACACACGCCCATAACCGTAGAGCGTTGCCAACTGACAAGTTTTCTCTTCTATGGACATCTGCGACAGCAAATCGGCAACACGTTTTTCAATAGGCTGCGCGGGGTCTTCAAAGATGTCCTTAACACCGTTTTTATTGAAATCAATCCATCCGTTTTTGTAAATTGAATTGGAAGTTCTCTTGGGATTGGTTTGCGAACAAAGGCTTAACAGCGAGGTTAGAAGGAAAAACAGGGTGATTGTTTTCATAATTCAGTCTCCATTGAGTTGATTGAAAAAAACTTGATGCGTAGTATTATGCTGAAGCGCATATAATTTCCGGTCTATAGGCTTCGCCCATCCAATAGACCAGTTCCAGTGGATGTTTGACGTCCCACAAGAGCAAGTCGGCCCTTGCCCCGGGGTACAAATGCCCTAAATCCGAGCGCGAAAGGCTTAAAGCCGGATGCAGTGTCATCGCTGTAAAGGCTTCTTCAAAAGTCATCCTGAGTTGCAGACAAGCAAGGCGCAGAATCAGCAATGGGTCAATACAGGCGCAGCTCCCTGGATTAAAGTCAGACGCAAGGGCTACTCTGCACCCGGCTTCAATCATACGCCTTGCAGGCGCAAAATCACGCATTCCAAGAAAAAGCGTTGTCGCAGGGAGCAGAGTAGGTACAACGCCTGCCTTTGCCATAGCAGCCATACCCTGATCGGAACAGAACATCAAATGATCCGCACTGGCAGCGCCAAATTCCGCAGCCAATTCCGCTCCGCCCGTGTGTACAAATTCGTCTGCATGGATTCTTGGCTTTAGCCCCAGTCTAAGTCCAGACTCTAATACCCGCCTCCCATGTTCAGGCGTAAAAACACCTTTTTCCACAAAGACATCGCAAAACGAAGCCGTGTTTGGATGGCGTCTTACAAGTTCCGGCTGCCATTCCTCACTGACCACCTCAATGTATTCGTCAGGCTTTCCGGCATATTCCACAGGTATGTCGTGGGCAGGCATTATTGTTATGTCCAAACTCCAACCGCTTTTAAGAAGCTCGGAATAAGCCTGCAAAAGGCGTGATTCAGTTTCCAGCTCCAGACCATAGCCAGTTTTGCACTCAACATGCAAAACACCCTTGGAACGCATCTTTTGAAGTCTGCTTGCGCCAATGTTCACCAATTCTGAAACAGTTGCTTGTCTGGTAGCCCTGACGGTTTCTCTGATTCCGCCTCCTTCAGAGGCAATTTGTGCGTATGTCACACCGTGCAGCCGACGATTAAATTCCTGACTGCGGTCGCCGCCAAATATCAAATGCGTGTGGGGGTCAACAAAACCGGGGCTGGCCCACTTCCCTTTCCCATCTATCTGCTCCGAATTGGCATATTCAGAAGGAAGCTCTGCCCGTCCGCCAATCCAATCCACATGTCCATTTTTCAAAGCAACCACAGGGGCTTCTATAAAATCCACCTTCCACGATTGGCTGGGATCAGGCGTAATCAGACCGCGCAGGTTAGTAAGCAGTTTTGTTTTTTCCAT
The DNA here is from genome assembly GCA_031256155.1 of Holophagales bacterium. GTDB lineage: Bacteria > Acidobacteriota > Holophagae > Holophagales > Holophagaceae > WRHW01. Next base: position 4,523 of record JAIRRD010000133.1, on the reverse strand, counting down.
AGAATTACCCCGCTGCCAAATAAATTACTATAACTTCCCACCCCACGCCCTGCAAAGGCTGACGGTCAGATTAATTAATGGCGTAGGGCTTCGGCTTAGAACCCCGCCCTTGATGTCCGAATCTGTATCCACCAACAGAGCCACTAATTTTTTAAGCCCTTCAGCATGGATTCGCTCAAGCACTCGTTTATATCCGTCTAACAGGAAAATTTGTTTTGGAGTCAGTCCTAAGGCTGAAGCTAAATCTGATTCTGATTTAACACCTTGCCGCGCAGCTTCGTGCAAGCGGCAGACGCGTTCCACCTCTCTGCGCGCCTGACCAAGTAGTATGAGCGGTGCGCCATCAGGTTCATCCTCAATGGCAATCCTCAAATTTTTAAGTGCCTCGCTGATTTGCCCTTTTTGCCAAGCCTGGCTCCACGCAAAAGCGTTTTGTTCCCCCATCCTAAATGTGGACTGATCCAGCATTTCATGGGTTACCCGATGGTTTTCAGCAATTAATTCCAGAACTTCCAAAGCCCTTGTCAGAACACCAGGACTTCCCCCTAAGCGCCCTGCAAGACTCTGTGCAACCCCCGCATCCAACATCAGATGAAATTCCCTGGCCTTGGATTCCAAAAAAGCTGTAGCGGCTTTATTATCCAGCGCGCCAACTTTGAATACCCTGCCCTCCTTGCTCCAATCGCTGAAAGGTTTTGCGCTGAGAATTTTACCCGGAGCCGCAGACAGTAGGCCTCTAACTACCAGTAGGAGACAAGTGTTTTCCATTGGATTGGAGAGGAAATTTTTAACAGCGGGCGGGAGATCTTTTGCACGTTCAAGAAGATTGTCCGCCTGTGGGACAACAACAACCCGGCTTACGCCAAAAGGAGCCAGCTCCATCAGAGCGCCTTGAACCGCCGCCCAATGACAGCCCTCCGAACAAGTTACAAGAGAGAAATCTGCCCACTCCGGGTCAACATGCCGGGCTTTCCATGCGGAAACCGCCTGCATACGCCCTTCCGTGTCATCTCCATGAAGCAGAGCGTACCCGGCATCAAGAAACCGCTCTGAAACATCCATTAACCGTGTCCTTCAAGCAACTGCATCAAAAAGCTCTCCGCAAAATCGTCTGCCAGACTCTCAATAATTTGAAGCTCCCTGCTCTCAAAGCTGGCAAAGTTTTGATCCATTCTATACTGATTTCTGAAAGTCAACTGCGGTCTGTCAACAACCAACGCTCCAGACTGACCGTCCAAAAGTTGCAAACTGGCCACTATGACTATTTCGACCCGGCTGGCAGATCCGGCAGCGCCCTGTAATTGTCCTGACCTTAAATTCAATCCCAGTGGGCGTATTTCATAGGACAAAATTGTCCCTTGAAGAATCCAGCGAGATTCAGCCCCCCGGGCAGCCAGTTTCCAGGGAGACGAAGAAATAACGCGATTCTCAATAGCTTTTTTAAATACATCTTCCAACCTGCCCTGTTTGGTGTTGTTGTAAATTCTGCCCAAACTGACAGTTTCGCCGCGAACAATCCATGAAACCGTATTCCTTGTACGGTCAAGCCGGTGATACCCGCATCCCGCCAGATAACAAAAGAAAATTAAAAAAAATGTTTGTCTCATAGAGCGGTTTTCAATTATTTTAACCCCTTTGAATATTTAGTCAAATTCCAGAAATGAACCTCATTATATCGCTATATTTATTTCACAAATATAGAATAGCTATAGCTAGCCATGCCTGCGCTTGAGCTGTGAATTTCTTGCAAAAGCTGGCCGTTTTTCCAGACGGTGGCTATGTTGCCACTGTACCCATATCCAGCAGCATACACATCCTTGCCAGACACAAAGATTGAGTGAACAGCTGAATTACCATTTGACCTGGCGGGAAGTAGCTGGGGGGTGTTGTTTTTCCACATCATAGCTCTGGTATAATCGTTCGAGTCAAGTCCGCGTCCCCCCACATACACATCGCCGCCTGAGTGCCAAACAGAATATCCATCATAACTTCTGACTCCATCCGACGTACCGTCCAGCACAATAGGGGCAATGTCGTTTTTCCAGAGAGCGGCTGACCATCTGGAACCGTTATATACAGTCCCAGCCGCATAAATATCACTGCCAGACACATAGACAGAGTATGCCTCGGTGCTATAGTTCCAATCAGCCCGATAATTGAGGTATAAATCACCACTCACATTAGCGGAGTAAACAGTAGCAACCGATCTGCGGTTATAACTATCCCACTCCCTACCAGCAACATATACAGTGTTGCCTTGAGCAATGACAGAATGGAATTCACCCTCGTTGTAAGTATAGGCGTAAAACACATTTCTATTTCCGTCAACTACCCATAACACACCAGCATTGCCATAAATTTGGTCCGCATCTTCAGCTACATAACCCGCAACACACACTCTGCCCCCTGCCACACAAACGCTAAGTGCGTAAGAATTTCTTGCGGGACCAGTCAGGTATAGAGGTGCTTCACTGTTCTTCCAGAGTGTGGCAATATACCTTCCATTGGCAAATGTATATCCTGCCACGTACACATCGTTGCCAGATATATGTACAGAGTATGCACACGAGGGGTCAATCTCATTGCCGAGGCGACTGTAAACCTCGCCATCTTTCCAGAGCATGGCAACTCTTGTAGCATTTTCTGGAGTTCCAATATATTCGAGCCCCGCCACATACACACCCCGTGGAACATTGCTGCCACTGTCGCCGCCGTTGCAGGCAAACAACAAACCCAGAAACAGGGCAAATGCCATTGAAAACAGCAATGTGGCAGTTTTTTTCATAGAAGCTTTCAGTTTGTTTTGAAGTTTAAACATTTTGATGACCCCTGTAGGTTTGTATTAGATTTGTATATAGAAGTTCAACTCTTCGAAGTTGGACTTCTATCTTATTTTACCAATCTATCATTTTCTTTTAATGTTTTGTATAGGGCAGTTCCAGCCAAGCACTTGAAATATGCCCGTCATGTAACCAAATTTGATTCTGTGTGAAATATGCCTATGTAAGGCAAGTTTCTGTACATTTCTCTTGCGTCCAGCCCATAGCCGACTACGAATACATCTTTTATAGAAAAGCCCACGTAATCTACGGGAACATCAACTATGCGGCGACTAGGTTTATCAAGCAACACACAAATACGGATACTAGCGGGCGATTGGGTTTTAAGATGTTCCAGTGTCATGGCCAACGTTTGGCCTGTGTCTATAATGTCTTCAACAATCAACACATTTTTACCGCTAATCTGCGTGTCAATGTCCTGCAATATTTTAACTTTTCCACTGCTCTCCAAATCGAAGCCATAACTGGAAATCCTCATAAAAGTTACATGGAAATCCAAATCAATAGCTCTGACTAAATCAGCGAAAAAAGGAAATACACCTTTCAAGAGTCCAATAACAACCAAATCTTTCCCAGAATAATCGGCCTCTATCAGGCGGCCCAGCTCTTTCACTCTTTGGCGGATTTCTTCCTCAGAGATCATCATCTGAATATTTTGTCGAATCATGCCCATGAAATTACCCTTAATAAATTATATTCAACATCACATACACATCAAGGGTCTAGTTAATATAGCAGTTCAACTTATTGAACTTGAATTGCTGTGCCAGGATTTGTTTGCAAATCTTACTGCGTATTGTTCATAGGTGAGCTTGCCCACCGTTAAGTAAACAATACAAGCGGGAATTGCCATAAATTCATGTTTCTGCTTGACTTTATCGGAGTTTTATGCCATTATGATTATCGCCGTGACAAATAAACCCATTGCTTTGGCCGCCCCAACGGATTCCCCATACCATTCGCCAGAAGTTGATGTTTGGGTAAATGCCGCTCAGGCAGGAGATCAAATTGCGTTTACACGGCTGATGGAGCTGTTTCAAAGGGACGTGTACGGCAAAGCTTTTTCAATCCTTCGCAACCATCAGGACGCAGATGATGTTGTACAAGAGACATTTTTGCGTGTTTATCGCGCATTGCCAGGATTCAGGGGTGAATCCAGCTTTAGAACCTGGCTGATAACCATCGCCACAAGACAGTCTCTGAATTTTTTGGATAGAAATCGCGTAAATCATGAAAGTATTGAAGATACATCTCTAACCACCGTTCACCCCGCACTCCGCGCAGAAGACAATCAGATGACCGCTTATCTGGATCAGGAGTCCAGACACCTCATGCAAAGAGCTTTTCCAAAGCTTCCAAAACGTCAAAGAGAAGCTCTGGCCCTGCGCCTCAAACATAATCTCAAATACGACCAGATAGCCATTGAAATGGACACTTCCGTTGGCAGCGTCAAAGCCCACATATTTCACGCCATCAAAAACCTCACTCGTCACGTTAAGGGAGGCAAATCATGAAGCATCACGATACAGAACTTCCTCTTGACTGTAAAAACGCCTTGCAGGCAATAGAAAGCGATCCGCTGAACCTCCGGCAAGATACATTAAAACATCTTTCCACATGCCGCATGTGTTCCGAAACGCGCGTAATGTGGATAGCGCAGGAGGATTTTGAGCATCCCATAGC
>JAIRRD010000118.1 GCA_031256155.1 Holophagales bacterium | reverse complement strand
CCACAGCCTCATTGCGATAAGCCGATATCGCCGAGCGCAGAACCAATGTTCGCGCTGAATCTTTTGCCAGCATTGATGTCTTTAAATCAGATTGCAGACGATCCAGCATGATTACACTCCAAAAAACGCCAAATTATACACGGTCTGCGCCAGCGAATTTTTTCTGCATTTCCATCATTTCCAGGTTGCCGGGAAATGCGGCAAGCCCTAAATCAAGGACATGCGTGGCTTCTTCGACGTCTCCCTGGCTGTTCAGTACCTGAGCCACGAGCATGTGCCAGATGCCCTGCCCGCCTTTCGGCACTGCCTGTATGGCGTGCCATGCGTCCTGGCCAACTCTGGCATCTTTGTACTTTGCCGACAGGCCAACAAAGAATTCCCACAGCTTTTGATCCTGCGTATTCTGGTCCAGACCGGCTTCCAATATTCTGCGTGCGTTTTCTGTGTCTCCGTGGTCATCCAGAATTTTGGCTAGACGGATATAAGATGCTGTATAGTTTGGCTCTGCGTCAATGGAGAGCAGACAATTATCAATAGCTTCCTGAATTTTACCCAGTGCTTGCAGAGCTTCCGCTTTCAATTCCAGGACAGCAGGGTCGGCTGTGGACTCATTATCAATAGGTGCGATGAATTCCAGAGCTTCATTGGGCTTTCCGGTTGAAATCAGTGCTTTGGCGCCTCCCAAATACACCAGTGCGGGTGCACTGCTTTTCAGCTTCAAATATGTCCGTGCGGCTTCCAAAACAGTCGGCCAGTCCTCCAGCATCAGAGCTTCTTGCAACACATTGGCATGGGCGATGTGGTCATCAGGGTAATCTGCGGCCTCACGCCTGGCTAAATCCAGATATACAGGCTGTTTGGCCATATCGCGCTCTGAATTGATTTTACCGAAATGGTGAATGGTGGCGTTTAATAACGATGCACTGTGGCCATGTTCCTCAAACCACTGCTCTACCGACTCATGTATGCGCCCAACATAGAGGGGAGAATCCTGTCTGCGGAACAAACGCAGACTCTTTTGGGTAATGTAATGGCTGTACGATGCTGATGGCTCAAAAACCCCATCGTTCAATTTCGCGTTGCCGCCAGGGCCAAAGAGTGAACCGCTGTTCAGATAATTCCGAATCATAATCTTATAGCCCATAGCGTTTGGGGCGAGTATGGCCGCCTTGATGATTTGGTGTTCTTCGGTATTCAGCATCTCGTCTGCGTCAAGCACCAGTATCCAATCGCCGGTACACAGAGACAGAGATTTATTTCTCGCTTCGGCAAAACTTTCTGTCCAAGTAAACCGCTCGACAGTTGCGCCATGAGATATCGCTATTTCCACGGTTTTGTCAAGGGAACCTGTATCTACAACGATCATCTCATCAACCAAGTCCTTTACTGAACCCAGGCATGTTCCCAGATTCTGGGCTTCGTCTCTGACAATCATGGCTAATGACAACTTCATGGAGCCTCCACATTGTAAATAATAGCAGTTCCGTGTGAAATGTGCCATTTCACACGGAACGAAGTCTGGCAGCATGACACTCCACTTCGAGAATTTGGCCGAAATCAAAAGGGTTTACAAGCCGTTGACCTTTTTTGGTTGCTTGGACAACCGGAAGTAATGTTACATGCAAACGAGGCGTGGTCTCATCTTTGTGAATGTGAGCGGCCAGAACACGTTCAGAGCCGCCGGAATACTTACCAATAAAACCTAGAGCATTTCAACTTTGAAAAAGTTGAAATTGCACGGAGTGCTTAGTCTGCGCTGAGAGTGAAGCGATCCTGCGATAGCAGGTGAGCGGAACGGCGAGGGCAGACGTGAACTGCAAGAAAATGTGCCATCTCAAAGTGAATTTGCTCTAGGTAATCATTGAAATATCTCTTCATATGATTAGTATAGGATCATATTCGCATTTAAGTTATGATGTGGTTGGAGGCAACTATGCTAAAAGATTAAACAATAAGACTAAACCACATGAAAGGAAACGCTATGGCAATCGTAAGTTTTAGAGAAGATGAAATACCACCTATGAGCAAGGAAGATATAGCCATTGCTCGCACATGCACATGAAGAACCAACAGAAGCCGACCTACAGGAAATACCGCCCATGACAGAGGAAGAACTTGCCAAGATGGTCTTGTGGCGAGAACGAGCCACGCACAAGAAACAGACAGCCAGTGTGTGATTAAGGCAGATACTCTTGCAAAGGGAACTACTCACTTAACTTATAAAATTGGCAGACCACCCGCGAACAAAGTCTTACGCCACAAAGAAATAGTGCGGTTTCCCAATGAATTGCGTCCACGGTATGATCCCTCTATTTTGGTTCTCTCCCAAGTTAAGTGAGTATTTCCCCTTGCAAAGGCCGAATAGTCTTGCCTTTCCCTTTCCCTTTGTGTGAAATAAAAAAAGGAAAAATTAATGGCACAACTGGCCAAACTAACCCCAGTAACTAATCTGCGCGAAATATGGAAACATGAAGCCCTTGATTTTTCAAAATGGCTCTCCCAAGAAGATAACCTCAGCGCATTGAGTGATGCCATCGGGATAGATATTGTCCTACATGAGCGTGAATCATCTATTGGTAGTTTTAGCGTCGACATATTTGCATTTGAAGAAAGCTCAAACAGAAAAATTATAATTGAGAACCAGCTAACCGACACTGACCACGATCACCTTGGCAAGATCATTACTTATGCTGAATGATCAAGAAATTTGATGTTTAGCTTTAGCCAAATTCTCGAAATGCACTTCGTCATCTCACTAGACTTCATTCCGTATGAAATGGCACATTTCATACGGAATTGCTATAATTGGAGAAATCTATGGATCGTCTGACTGTTTATGGCGGAACTACACTGAATGGCAAAATCCCCATATCAGGAGCCAAAAATGCGGCGCTTCCATGTCTGGCTGCAGCGTTGCTTGCGGAGAAGGAAATTGTACTGACACATTTACCGGCTGTCGCTGATATTCGCACAATGGTAAAGGTCTTACAGGCTCTTGGTTGCGATGTTTCTGCCGATAAGTCGGAGGATGATTTTGGACTATCTGCCATCGTTAAGACCGATGGGTTGAAAAGCAGTGAATTTAAGGCTCCATATGAACTGGTCAAAACAATGCGGGCTTCAATACTTGTTCTGGGCCCGCTATTGGCAAGGTTTGGCAGGGCATCCGTTAGCTTGCCAGGTGGATGCGCTATTGGAGCCAGACCGGTAAATCTCCATCTGGATGCGTTGCAGCGCATGGGGGCAGAGATACGCATTGACGGCGGCTATGTGGAGGCTTCTGTTGCAAATGGCCGCCTTGCCGGGATTGACCACACCTTTGACAAAGTTAGCGTTGGCGCTACGGAAAACCTTCTGATGGCGGCTTGTCTGGCAAATGGAACCACGATTTTAAGGAACGCTGCTATAGAGCCTGAAATCGGAGACCTAGCCAGGATGCTGCAAGCAATGGGCGCTGAGATTGAAGGTATAGATACGCCGATTTTGACAATAAGCGGAACTGATTCGCTGGGTGGCTGTCA
>JAIRRD010000090.1 GCA_031256155.1 Holophagales bacterium | reverse complement strand
GGTTCCATATCGCACGAGCGAGTCAGTTCCTCAAGTTCAGCAAGGTGGTCTTTGATAATGTCTTCGCGGTTGTCAGGCCCCTGATGGGCAATCAAAAAACATCCAGCTTCCGTCAATTTGGAACCCTCCAAAAAAAAGATAGTATGTCTCGCTGTTTAAAGAAACCGAATTGTTGATATGATAATTTCAGGTGGTGTGTTTATGGCACTTTTTGGTTTTGGTAAAGACAAGCAGAAAGATGAAGCCAATCCTGTAGTTATGGCTTATCTGGAAGACGCCCAGATGATAAAGAGTCCGGCTATGCTTCTTGATGCCCACAAAAACGAGATTCCTTGCTCAATATCGGCTATTCAGGAGGATGCTGGCCTGCTTCATCTGCATCTGAACGCAAACCTGTTTGCGGAAAAAGGCTCGAAAATCCATTTCATTTTGATTATGGACAACATGAGGATTATGGGAGCCAGCAAGATTAATGAAGTAAGACCAGGCAATGCCGTAATTGATATTCCTGAATCTTTTGAAATCTATGAACGCAGGAAAAAACAAAGGGCAAAAATAAATCCCAGGGAAGGCACGACTTGCACACTTCTAACAGGTCTTTTTGATGGGATCGGTATTACCGGACTCGTTGAAAATATTTCTGAAACCGGTGCCCGAATGAAGGTAGAAAACGCCATAGAAATCAAGACCGAAAAGAAATTCAGCATTTCCAGCCGTACTCTGAAAGTAGGACAGATATTCCCCATCGTTAAAATCTCTAAAATACCGCACTGCATTGTCACAATAGAATGCGGCGGCAAAGCAGTTTATACGGAAGCAACAGTCGGCAATTTCTATATAGGACTGTCGTTTGAGGAATTTAAGAGTGAATACGCAAGGATAATTGAAACTTTTGTGTCGAGCCGCAACTCGCCACCTCCCACAGCGCTGCCGCCGAGGGTAAGAAGGCAAAAAGAGTCAAATCTTGTAGATCCTGGCTCTAAGCCGACTAAAGAAACAGTGGCTACCGAGGAGTCAGAGTCAACATCCAAAGCATCACCTGAATCTAAACCATCTGAATCCAAACCATCTGAATCCAAATCTAAATCATCACCAGAATCCAAACCACCAGAATCTTCTGAGAATAAAGCGATAAATGCACCATCGTCTAAAGATGTCGCTCCCGCAGAAAGCAAACCGGCTACTGCAAATGAAACAACACAGACAGTTGCGCCAGTTGAGGAAACTGCGCCCGCCCTAAAGCGGCCAGCACCTACGCCGCTGCAAAAATTAAAACGTAAGGCGAGAACCGTTGTTCTATGCGGTACGGATGAAAAAACTTTGAATCCGCTTGAAAAAATATTCCATGAAGAAGGTTACGGTAAAATACTCCGCCCCCAAAATCTGGATGAACTAATTGAATCCGCTCCCCAGGGCGGCACGGGTATTATCCTGCTGCATCTTAATATGCCTGTTGAAAATTGTATTGCCGTTGCCAGCACTATATTGACGCACATTTCAGACCCAATTCCTCTTGTTGTGATTTCAGAAAACGGACAAATAACCGTTGGCGCTACTCTGGATGCTCAAAAAGCCGGTATTTCGTTGCTATTGACGGGGCCGCTAAAAATTGACGATGCTCTGTTCAATAAGGTAGAAGAACTGATGGGGATTGGTTAAAAATCAGCAATTTAGCGCCCTGCCATAAACGGCGCGGGCGGCCTCAGGAAAAACTTCATTTAATGTGGGGTGCGGATACATAGTGTTTATCAACGTGTCCACACTCATCTGTCCAGCCAGTATAGCCACGCTTGAGGCAACAAGCTCAGTAGCCTTAGGGCCTATAATGTGAATCCCAAGTATCTTTTTGGTCACAGCATCAGCAACTACTTTGATAAAGCCATGAGTTTCGCCCATTATGCCAGCTTTAGCGACAGGCATAAATGCGAAAGTACCTGTTTGAACATTAAAACCCTTATCAACAGCAGCTTTTTCAGTCATTCCCACACTGCCGACTTCCGGGTCGCAGTATGTACAACTGGGTACACGAAGATAGTCTATGGCATGGGGCTTTTGGTCAACACCCAGTTCCATGGCAGCATGTTCAGCGGCAACGATGCCTTCATCAGACGCGACATGCGCGAGCATTGGAGTTCTTACGATATCGCCAATCGCGTACAAGTTTGGTTCAAGCGTCTGCATAAATTCATTCACGCTCACGGTTCCCCGCTCCAAAACCGCCGCAGTATTTTCCAGGCCAACGCCCGTAATGACAGGCTGACGGCCAACAGCAACAATAAGGCAATCACTTTCGACAATGCCAGCCTTCTCGCCTTCAAGCGTACAGACAACCTTGTCTGATTGGCGTTCAACACTTGTGATTTTTGTCTTTACGCGGACATCTATCTTGTAATGTTTTGTAAAGACCTTTGCCAATTCCGTGCCAATGGCCTGATCCTCAAGGGGCAGCAGTTGGTCCATAAATTCCACCAGTGTAACCTTGGAGCCAAGGCGGCTGAATACGCTGGCAAATTCAACCCCAATGGCACCCGCGCCGAGAATGACAATGTGTCCCGGAAGCTCTGTCATGTTGAGTACATGATCGCTGTTCAAGACGCGCTGACCATCAGCTTCTAACCCCGGCAGGTCTTTTGGAATGGAGCCTGTGGCCAGGATGATTTTTCTGGCGTCAAAGATTTCTTCGTCCACCTTCACCCTTCCACCGCCCAGCAACTGGCCGTGTCCTTTCAATAGCGTCACGTTGTTCTTTTTCATCAAGAACTCAATGCCCTTGGAGTTTTTCAGAACAATGCGGCCTTTGCGCTTAACGATTGCTGGCAGGTCGGGCCGCAGAGACTTTTCGTCTAAGCCACTGATACCAAAATCAGCCGCCTGCCTCATTTGCTCAAAACGATGCGCTGTTTCAAGCCATGTCTTTGCGGGAATACAACCTCGATGCAGGCAAGTACCGCCAAGTACGGCGTCTTTTTCCACAACAGCCGTCTTCAATCCCAACTGAGCGCCACGGATGGCGGCAATGTAGCCGCCAGGGCCCGAACCAATAACTATCAGATCAAAACTTGCCATGCGGATTCCCTCCCCTCATACCAAGTAAACAGCTTACAATTTATAATTACGAATTTTGCGTTGTTAATCTAGCCATTGTTTTCTATCAGCCATCGTTCAGTGTCTATCGCTGCCATGCAGCCGCTGCCCGCAGCGGTGATGGCCTGACGGTAATGGGGGTCCTGAACATCGCCACAGGCAAAAACACCTGAAACCGATGTCCTGGTCGATCCCTTTTCTACAAGCAAGTAACCATTTTGATCCATGGCCAGTTGGTTTTTAAAAAGAGCTGTGTTGGGTTGATGACCGATGGCAACAAAGAGCCCATCAACCCTCACTTCGGAGAGCGAACCATCTGTTGTGTCTTTCAGTTGCAGCGACTTAATGCGTTCAATTGGCTCATCCGAGCCTGATAATTTTATTTTTTCCGTCATGATTTGGGAAATCACCTTGTTCCAGGCAAATTCAATTTTGGGATTCGCCATAGCCCTGTCCTGCATGATTTTGGAACCTCGCAGTGCGTTGCGGCGATGAATCAATGTGACTTTAGAGGCATGTCTTGTAAGATAGACAGATTCCTCCAGCGCGGTATCACCGCCGCCTACAACGGCAACTTCTTTACCGCGATAAAAGAATCCATCACATGTAGCGCAAGCGGAAACACCGCCGCCATCGCGCGAAAGTTCCTCATCCTTGCCAATGCCGAGCCATTTGGCCGAAGCTCCCGTGGCAATAATCATAGTGTCACATGTGTATTTTTCACTGTCGGTCTTAAGTTTGAAAGGGCGGGAACTCAAATCCACACCAGTGACTGTACCGGTTTTTATTTCAGCCCCAAGCCGTTCCGCCTGCGTTCGCATTTCATCCATCAAAGCCGGTCCCATTATTCCATCTTTAAAACCTGGAAAATTTTCTATCTCTGTAGTAATAGTTAATTGGCCGCCAGGTTGGTTACCCTCAAAAACCAATGGGGATAAATTTGCCCTGGAAGTATAAATAGCCGCTGTATAACCCGCCGGACCTGTGCCAATAATTATGACATTTTTGTGTAAAACACTCATAAAACCTCTTAATCTTTAGCGCGAACAATCTATTGAAACACCAAAATTGATGTGTAGATTTTTGGCGTTCAATATCTGATTTTACACGTCATCCTGTTAAATTCAAGAGAAATAGCACACTTCACATGGAATTACTATAAAATTTTCTAAGCGAAAGAGAATAACCGCCTACCGAAAGTGAGGTCATAGCATGAACGTGCAATTTCTCGAACATCTGACTAAAGAGACCCAGTCACTCAAAGATCAGGGCTTGTACAAACAAGAACGCACCATCAGCACGCCGCAACAACCCCAGATGACCGCCAATGGGAAAAAAGTAGTCTGCCTCTGTGCCAACAACTATCTGGGGCTTGCCAATCATCCTGAACTCATACAGGCGGCAAAAAACGTCATGGACACTCATGGTTTTGGCATGGCCAGCGTGAGGTTCATATGCGGCAAACAGGACATACACGAAGAATTGGAGCGCAAATTAGCAGCTTTTCTGGGGATGGAAGACTCCCAGCTATATTCCAGTTGCTTTGATGCAAACGGTGCTATCTTTGAGCCGTTGATGGGAGAAGAAGACGCGATTATTTCCGATGAACTAAACCACGCATCTATAATTGATGGTGTCCGTCTCAGCAAAGCCAAGCGATTCCGTTACAAAAACAGCGACATGGCAGACCTCGA
>JAIRRD010000253.1 GCA_031256155.1 Holophagales bacterium | reverse complement strand
AAGCAGGGCATTTATCAGCGTGCTTTTACCAACGCCGCTGTGTCCCATCAGAACTACCGCACGGCCGCACAGTAATTTCTTTAACTCTTCCAGACCCTTTCCGGTTTTGGCACTGGTTTCAATGATTGGAAGTTCAAGTCCCCTTATAGGGTCAAGTTCAGGGAGCGTATCTTTGGGGCTTGCCTTATCCCTCTTTGTAACAATAATCCTGAAGCCCAGATTTGCCTCTAACGCCAATGCGTAGGCACGTTCCAACAGGCCGGGACGCAGCGGCGGGTCTATCACCGCAGCGCAAGCCCAAAGTTCATCGGCATTTGCGCAAACCAACTGCCAGGGTTCACGGTCATCAATACCACCCCTTTTAAGCAGACTGCGCCGAGGCAAAACTGCAACTACCTGTGCATTGGGCAATTTGTCATCAACTGTATCTATGGGCGAATTACTGAAAAAAACCCTGTCACCGCAGACCAATTTAATTCCTTTGAGCTTGCCAGCCAGTGTCGCGCGAATTTCCGACCCGTCATTCAGCAGTAAATCAACCCATTGACTGTGACGCTGTTTGATTATAGCTTCCGGTAAATGGCTCCATTGGTTTGCGTCTGGCAAGCGCAACATAGCGTCTGAATCATGCGCTTCCACATCTGTCGCCAGTCTTTCAGCCTTAATCTGACGGCGTTTGCTGTCAGCATTTCTTTCGCGCTGGTAGTGTTCCCGTTCATCCAAATCATGAACTTCCCGGCTTTGGCCGAGGCGGAATTTTTTATGACTCATCGGCTGGACATTCGAGCCACTTGCAAAACCATCAGGTTTTGCAAGTCCACGGAGTGGTAGGCTACGCCCGACCGCAGCATGTTCTGGTGTAACTCGTTTCCAGTCAATAAATTACGAACTACAGCCAGAGGCGGAGGAGCGTATGGAGCAGACGCAGATCTGGGGTTTGCAATTACCTCCATTCCTAAGCCCTACCGGCAAATTCCCTTGTTTCCGTATTGACCTTGACCAGTTCGCCTTCTTTTATAAAGAGGGGAACACGGATTTCAATACCGGTTTCCAGTTTTGCCGGTTTGGTGACACCGCCAGAAGCAGTATCCCCACGTGTTCCAGGCTCAGTGTAAGTAACTGAAAGTTCCACATGTGTCGGAATCTGCAAACCAATGGGGTTTCCATTGAACTTTTGAACTTGAATTATCCGGCCTTCAGTCAGAAAGTCCAGCGCATCACCAACCATCTCTTCATTCAACGACAGAGTTTCGTAGGATTCCTGATCCATAAAATGAGAACCGTCTGTATCGCTGTACAAATAACTGGCGGGTACAACAACCAAATCCGGCTCACGAAACTTTTCACCGGCCTTAAAAGTCTTATCAAACACCGCCCTTGTAAGAAGGTTGCGCATTTTGATACGAACCAAAGTTTGTCCGCCCCGCGCTGTGGGTGTTGAAACTTCAACATCAAGGCAATGGTAAGGAATGTCCTCGTGCTCAAAAAACATCTTTCGTTTGATGCCAATAGCTTCAATGATACCGCTCATGTTGCTCCCATGGAACTAATATAACAGCTTTTGAAACAAAAACACGCCGCCATTCCAGCACCCATGAACAAATATGGCTGTTTTAACATCATTTGTCCGCACAAAGGCCAAGCCCAGAACACCACCTAAAACAGTCAAAACCGGAAGTGCCTGAGCCTGAAAATGAATTGCCCCAAACATCACACTGGAAAAAGCGAGTGCCCACCACACTGACATCCACCGCCGCATAACTGAAAGCAAAAAACCACGAAAAAACACCTCTTCAAAAAACGGCCCCAGCAAGGCAACTGTTCCAAAGATTACCAAAAAAGATCCGATTCCTCTGTTTGTGCGAATAAAATTGACCATATCTCTCTGCGGCGCATCCCCATCGGGCATAAAAAAAGACAAAAATACTGTAAGGATTAATACAGAACCCAGCGCCAGAAACAAAAACCGAGTACCGCTGGAGAGCCAAAGCCGATTTTTCGTACTGATTTTTTTCCACAACATCAGAGGCGAAGCTCTTTCTGCAACGCATATAAACGCAGTGCCAGAGACAGCGTGCAATAGGTACGCCGCAGGCAGCGCCCATAATCCCATTTGAACGATGTTGTTCATCAGAGCGATTACAGTGGCCGAAAGCAGAAAGACCGTGTACCACCCAAGACACACATTGACAGCATAGATAGCGGGCATTTGAAAATCAGGCGAATCAGGCATAGGCTCACAGTTGCTCAGCATCCGAATACCTGTCCAGATACCGAACAGAGCCGCCGTAAATAAAACAATCAACACAGCTAAAATCCCAAGCGCCCTGGCTTTGTAGTGCCTTAACGCATCAGAACGCAATTCGGCGGCGGCTTGATGGCTTTTCTTTGCCATAAAAGAAGATTCCAGACACTTGTATGCAAGTCCATCCGAAAGCCCCTCTCTGACCTGGGCCAGTTCCAGGTCAGATGGCACTGGCCCAGAGTTATATGCCGCTTCCCAGCAAACGCGGAACGCTCCTTCCGGCGTATACTTCAAGCGTTCCTGAGATTCCATGACATGCCCGAACTCGCTGAACAGCACAGTCTCCACAGCCATCGTCCACTGGTTTTCCGGAATTTTAGAAGATATTTCAGGGTTAAAGCCAAATTTCCCGCCCAGCGCCCAGCGCAGTTCAATCAATCTAGCCTCCGGCCCCGCTTGAGTTATTGCATCCGACATCATAGTCCGCTGTTTTATTTGCGCCCATGTCAGCACAGAGGCAACAAAGAGAAGCAGTATTGTCAACGGATTCAAAAATGAATGTGCTGTATCAGGAGCGCGACGGTCGGTGATGGGCATGTTGTTGATTGTATAGCGGTTTCATATCAAAATTGCGGAACGCGATTTTGATATGAAACCGCTATAGCAGGATTTGTTTGCAGATTGAGGCTGACATCTCCGAAATACATACCTGCGAGTGGATAGTTAGAGACACACAAAACCAAGCGTACCCGTGTTCTCCGAAAAAAGGCAGCTGCTGTGTAAAAGTGCAAATTGCTATACAGCATCGGAGTGGCAGGCTACGCCCGACCGTAGCAGACTCTGGCACAATTTACTGCCAGTCAACAAGTTACGAACTCCAGTCAAAACGCCCTAGGTGACACTTGATGTCTGAGTGCACCGGCAGCCTCAGAGCTTAGTGCCGCTAAGGGCGTTTGCGGGGCATCGGGAGCAGACACAAGGCTGGATTTTGCAATTACCTCCTAATTATAGTTCTATCGTGGAATTTTGATGATATAGTAAACGACAGAAGGAAGGGCAAGGTTAAGGTCGTAAATGTTATCAGCCGATACAAAGGTAAGTTGTACAAGAAGAAGTGGCGCATGTTTGAGGTTGTTCGTGTGCGCTGGTCAAAAAGATTATGGCTAAAATTTACCGCAAATAAACTGTCAATGGGGACGTAGCATAGACACTTAAGAAAGCAAAAAAATATGAGGAAGCAATTCTTCAACAAACGAACAATTTTCTTAGGCTTTTCTGGAATTGTATTTCTGGCATTAATAATCATCGCCGGGTTGTTCATTTTTAGCAAAAGCGATTCAACTTTATATACCTGGGACGTTATTACTCGGGGGGACATCCAGGAAACCATATCGGCTTCCGGTCAATTCAAGACCAAGATAATGGTAAATATCGGCACAAGCGTTATGGGGGAAATAAAGGAGATACAAGACGCTGATGGGCAGAATGTAAAGGCAGGGGATCTGTTGGTTATAATAGACTCTGAGCGCGTCCAGCAG
>JAIRRD010000239.1 GCA_031256155.1 Holophagales bacterium | reverse complement strand
GACCGCCACGGAGTGGCCGAGGAGATTGGGGTCGCTGAAGGTGAGGTTTTTCATGGATTCATTCTTTATTCATCATCTCCATCGTCAAAAGTGACGATATCAACGGGTCTTGCACAGAGGGAACTGTATTTGCAGTGTTGGCAGTGGTCGCCTGGTGTTGGGGGGTAGTCTCCGCACTCAATGCGGGCATCAAGGCGCGTAAGTGTCCGCGCCAGTCTGGATTGCCATTGAACGCCGCCTGAATTGGACTCTGCAAGGCGTTTCAGGTGATTAGTAAACGGCGCGGGGGATGTTTCACGGAGCGGAATAAGTACTGACGCGGCAGGACGGCTGAAAGTCTCCATAGCCAGCCAGGTGTACAAGGGGGTCTGTAAATGTGAATCAAATGGGGCATCGCCTGTGGCATAGGCGTTCAGGCGTGACTTCGTGCTGGTCTTATAGTCTGTGATACGCAGGTATGAGAGGTTATTTGCCGGATTTTCCCACAACTCAACGCGGTCGGCGATGCCCGCGACAGACATCGTCTTCCTGTCCGCAATCGGCAAATCCGTTGGCCCCAGCTCCCGCTCCAGACCAATGAGAGTACGGTGCCAGCCTTCTTTCAAAGTTTCGATGGCGTTCGGGAACAGGAGAGCCAATTCAGCAGTGGTAGGGCACACGGCTTCCAAATCGTTTTTTAAGTAGGCCGCTATATTTGGCAACATCATGTCTACGCGCTGCTGAACCTGGTTCAG
Source organism: Holophagales bacterium (assembly GCA_031256155.1). GTDB lineage: Bacteria > Acidobacteriota > Holophagae > Holophagales > Holophagaceae > WRHW01. The sequence continues at coordinate 3,570 of JAIRRD010000239.1, read as the reverse complement.
TTGTTCAGCACTTAGGGCATTTGAACCGGTTGCTTCCGCCAGCCACTTGTCTTTGTTTTCGAGCCAGCAAGCGTGAAGCAGACTTTCCAACGGGTCTGTTTCAGGTGTGAGCAGATTGTTGTGCGTTATGAATGCATCGGGCCAGTCGGGGATGTCAACCATTGGCTGGAGTATAGTCTGCAAAAGGCTGTGTGCAATTGTGCCAATAGTTTTACTAACACGGCCCGCTATGTCGCCACGGCGTAAATCCAGGCGCCAGACACGCTCCGCTATTGTGCGGAATGGGCATTGGGCCAGTGACTCCAGTACTGTTGGGCTTATGTGCTGTGTTTGATTTTGCAGTACCGGCCTCAAGCCCGGTATGAAGTCGGTGGCTGGGGCGCAGGCGGCAAACATAGCATCGGGGCCAGTGGCGCGTGCGGCTCTGGAGCGGCTGTCCGCTGATTCCATCCTGCGGTGTCCATCCCAGGCCCAGCGCAAATTACTGGCGCAAACGGTGCTGTCAAGCGTCCACTGTGCTGCGCCTTCAATGGCAGTCCAAAAGGGGCCCTGAGCCAAATTCCGGCCTGATTCATCCTGGGCGGGGCTAAGAGCTGTCAGGCGCTGTTTTGTCATAGCCAATACTTTGTTGAACGCATAGGCATCCCGCTGAAAGGCGCGGGGTATTTGACTGCTGTGCTCCGACCTAGGCAGCCAAAATCGCTGTAAGGCGGGCGAGAAAGGCCCACTGTAACCTTCAGATGCCTTCAGGAGTGCTGTATTGATGGCTGCGCGGCGTGCCCAGTCTAAGTCCGGGTTTGATATGGGCGGAGCGGGCCATGAACCTTCTGATAAGTCCAGTATCAGCACTGCTTCCGCGCCGTTCCAATCGTCCAGTAGTTCGGATGGCTGCAACAATCGGACACCGTTCGTCGCATTTGGAGCGCCGACGCTGCGGGCAGACTCCAAAAAGGCCCGCAGGGTGCGGAGCATGTGGTCAAAGTCCCATTGTTTTTTTGCGGCTGTTTTGAAAAAACGCGGACTGCCCCAGCACTCTCTCAACAACCCCATTGGGGCATAGTAATCGTCTGCGTTCAATGGAAACCGCAGTTTTGAAGTTATCAGGTCATTCAGAACTTCGCACCATTCGATGGGCAAAAGTCTGTTGGTTCTGATATTGAGTAAATGTTGCCACAGTTCCTTTATAATTGGCTTGAAGCGCTCAGACAGACGCTCTATGCACCTTTCAAAGGGTGCCTGGCCTGACTGATCCAGTGAGGTGAGAATCTCTGACCACGCTCTGATTTCAGGCCGTTTAGACGTATTTAAGCCTGTGGCTGCGGCATGGGGATCCATGTGGGACAGGCCATTAAGAAAACTCCAAATAGGACTCCATATTCCGCTCTGAATCAACGGACGCGGCGAGCCTTTTGAAGCTAATGGCACCCCTTCCGCGCCCAGCAATACTTCCAGGTATTCCAGTATTTTTTCAGGCTTTGGATGAATCAGCGCTATATCATGTGGCGCGATGCCCTCAATAACCCAGGTGACTATCTGTTCAACTCCGCAGCGCGCCAGGTCAAATGGACTGTCAACCAAACCGCGCTGAAAACATACCTTGTGGTCATCCAGGTCAAGGGCGCTCTCAAAGAGACAATCCAGTGCTTCTGACCAGGGGGCGCCTCCCCAGCCTTCCGGCTCTGCCAGTTGGAGGTCGGCGGCAAAAGTTTGACCGTGTGTTTCCAGGCCATCCAAAAACCAATCCACCAATGGCTGACCGCCGCCAAAAAGCCCGGATGTTTGTCCCCCGCGGCGCGTTGCCAGCCTGAATACAGCCCCGCCAAGTTGTGGCAGACAGGCCAGCGCCCGAAGTCTGCTGGGCCGCAGGTCTTTTAGGCCGGCATCCAGCGGCCCGTCCTGATGTGCACGCTCCGACCACAGACCGCGCCGACCGTCCAGTTCGGCACTCACTGCGTCCCACAGAGCGGCGTTTGGCTCTATGTAGTCCGTTGTTGATACTGCTTCCAGGTAGAGCTCAAGATGCTCTGTTACAGAAGCCAGGCTATGCGGGGCTTTGGGACTGCCCATTTCCAGTCCGTACTCTGACAGGCCGCGCAGTGCTTTGGGGAAAAGCCCGTGTTCAAGCAGTTCACGGCAAGCTGCGCTCCTGACTTCCACAGCGTCTCTGTTGAGCGAACTCCCAAGATGCTCCGCTGTCTGAACATGTAGAACCATAGCGTAAGCCCCGGGTATCGGGGGTCTTTGGTCATCCAGCAAAACTCCATCAAAAGGGGCGTAACTCATAAATCTTATACTAGAGCAATTCGCGCTTGTATTTCGTTTATAGCAATTTCCTTTGGGAATGGCACGTAGTGCCTAAGCTGCGCCGAGAGTGGAGCGAGCCGCCACAGGCTGGGAGCGAAACGGAAAGCGCAGCCACAAACTGCGGACATAAAAGACAATCAATTGTGGAACCGCTATAATGGCAAGCAAAGTCCGTCTGCAATTTGACATAAAGCGCCTTCAATGGCTTCATGACAAATTCCCTAAACTCGGCTCTGGGGTGGGGCAGGATCAGCGTCAGTTTTGGGCCTATTTGGAATAAATCCCCTGGGGCGTCCCATTCCCAGTTGCCAAGCCAGCCCTCCGCCGCGATTAAATCCAAGTCCAGAACTCTGGGTGAATTGGGGGGAAGTGTGCGGTCACGTCCACAGGCAAGCTCCGTACGCAGGCATTCCTCAAGCAAAACACGCGGGTCTGCAATACACGCATCAAGTTTTATCACAGTATTCAAATAAGGCGGGCCAATACCGGATTCATCTTCGCTTTCAATCACCAGCGGCGAACACGTCAACCGACCTAGTTTGCACAACTCGCTAATGCCAAAGGAGATATTCTTCGAGCGATTACCTAAATTTGAACCCAATGCTACATACGCAATCACAATGCCCTCATACTAGGCTATGTTCAAAAGGCATTAACTTGTAGAGCATTGTGGTGCACCACAAGTTATACTACTATAGCACTTCAACTAAAATAAGTTGAACTGCTATACTGCATCATGTGCTTGTCTATAAATGCAAACTTTGCTATACGGACAAACTCCACTTTTTTGTATGAAGGGGATAAAGCTGATCGAATTAAAATCGCAACGGGGAAAATCAGGCTGATTCAATGTCATACACAGTTTATAAACTAAAAAAAGTTGAAAAACAACTTGAAGAATGGCAAAAAATTAATCCTATTATTTACTTGGCAATAATGAGCGCAATTAAACAACTTGAAGATGATCCCTTAAATGGTTCTAATATTGTTAAATTAAAAGCAGAACAATGCTGGTACTACAAAATTGATGATTTACACCATATAATTTACAGCATAAGTTCTAACGAAGTTAGTATTCTTAATACCAACAGAACCATCACGAAATTAGATCGCTAATGAATAATTACAACAGGTCAATTTATTGTAGTTATAGTCGTTTTACTTGTGGAGCATAACAATGCTCCACAAGTAAAATACGCGGATGCGCTAGTGTCTAATTGCAAAAGTTATCAGTCTTATTTGACAACTGTGTGCCCCTGATTTCCC
>JAIRRD010000208.1 GCA_031256155.1 Holophagales bacterium | reverse complement strand
CGGCGGCCCTTTGAAGTCAAATAAGTGTCAAATTGTTTCACAAACCAGCTTTGTAATCCGTGAAGTGCGGGGTGTTCCGCTTTTTCTCCATTTTTATCTACATAATTCTGTAACATTTCTAAAGTTGTATTTGCTGGTACAAGCCCCGTTTGCTTCATTCTGGCCAAGGCGGTTTCACTTCTTGCCCATTCGTACTTTGGGCATTCATCGCCGCCGACATGAATGAATTTGGATGGAAAAAGCGCCATAACTTCATCCAAAACGTCTTTCAGAAACTTAATGGTTTCATCGCTGACGTTAAAAACCTCTCTGTGAACTCCCCAATATGTGGCCACTGTTACATTTTGCTCGGGGAAATTCCCAAGATTTGGGTATGAAGCCAGTGCTGCCCTGGCATGACCTGGCATTTCAATTTCAGGAACAATATTTATGAAGCGGTCTGTGGCGTAATTGACAATCTCTCTGATATCTTCTTGTGTGTAGAAGCCGCCGTGGGGAATCCCGTCATACTTGCGCTGCTCGACTTTGCTTCTGTATGGCGGAAGCATCGTTGTCTCACGCCATGCGCCGATTTCGGTCAGTTTTGGATATTTTTTGATCTCAATGCGCCAGCCCTGGTCATCTGTCAGATGCCAATGGAGAGTGTTAATCTTATGTACTGCCAATAAATCCAGGTGTTTCTTTATTGCGTCTTTGCCCATGAAATGCCGACACTCGTCAACATGGCTGCCGCGCCAGATGAATTTGGGGGTGTCTTCAATAGTTACATATGGGATTGACCATTTTATCCCTGCGGCTTTTGATGACCTGAAAATTTCAGGCGGCAGCAGTTGGCGCAATGTCTGAATGCCATAAAAAATACCAGCATCTTTATATGCCTTGATTTCAACACCGTCGTTGTTGGATTTGAGTGTGTATCCTTCATTACCAAGATGTTTGAGAGAGTTGTCCAAAATAAGCTGGATTGTTCCCTTATCAGAGGTGACTGGGAACAGGAAGCCTGTTGCCGGGCGCAAATAACTTCTGAGCTGTTCGGCCAGAAGTTGTGTGTTTTGGCCTGCGCCAATGGTCGCTGATGGTACTAATTCACAGAGACCTTCGGCCTTTTGCATCTTTTGCGGCAGTGGGATTATGTCCTGGGCTGGCAGTGCGCCGCTGGCGCTGTAAAGAAACAGAGCTATTACCAGAGGTTTGAGGCTACACATGCGTTCTCCAAAAAGAGATATGGATTTTTGTTTATACCAATGTTGTGTTCTTTTGAACACAGTTAGCATTATATAGCGGTTTAACTACGAAAAGTTAAATCGCTACTTAAGGAACATCACGTCGTTCAATGACAATTGAACACAACTTGGTATGAGTACAAGGCAAAGTTTACGGATTCAGAAAATATAGCTAGCTTTTAGGCAGAAGTACGCGGGCCTGCTGGGGTTAAACCCAGGTACTATCACAGTCCCATTGTTTTCATTGCGACTGATAGTGCGCCATTCGGTTATTGTATAACTCAACTCCAGTCGGTATTTAGAATTGAATTCATAGCTGGCGCCAAGGCGCCAGCCAAATTTTACTCCCTTGTTGCCTTGGTTAGGGTCTTCAAGCACGCCAACTTTATCAACATTCCAAACGTGAAACGATGGTCCCGTGGAAAATGTGACAGGTAAGCGTTCGAGCGGCGAATACGCAAGGTCAAAGCCAAAATAAAGCCCCATCATGTCATAGAGATTTGGATTTTCTTCGGTTGTGCTGCCAGACAAAATTTTGGCCATGCCAAGATTGGGGCGAATAGTCACCTTTTGAGCCATGGGATGTTTGAATGCAACTCCAAATTCACCAGTGAAAGCTCCAAGACCGCCCCATGTCTTTTGTGTCATATCATGGGCATGACCATGGGCAAAATTGAATCCGCCCGAGAGATACAGTTTAAATAAACCATCGTCATCTTCCGCAAGCATAGGCACAGAAGACGTGAAGAGCAGGACTGTAAGAAATCGCGTTATTTTCATGTTTCCCTCCAACTAAAACCTTAAACCTGTTTGCAGAGATACAACACGCCCGCCTTGTCGCCCGGTATAGAGACTGAGAAGGTCTCCAGTAGCTCTGGGGACGTAACCGGATATATCATTGCCGTTACCACCATAGGGGAAATTTGAACCCACTGGCGAACCAGTACCGGATTCAAACGGATAAGGCCGTACCGCTTGGTCTGATGTGAACACTGGAGGTGTCCAGCCGGATAAACCACGATGGTTAAAGGGATTGCTGACATCAATAGTTGCCAGCCAGGAAAGTTTTCTGACCAGAGGCATCGAAAGCGTGTAGCGCAAGTTGAGGCCCCATGAATCTGCGTTTGTTCCATGTATGTTGTACGGAATATAAGTGGCATTGCTAAAGCTGGTGGTGCCAGAGGTTCCTGGGACAGTGCCACCGGCCACACCCTGAATCAGTTGCTGGTATCTCGGTTCAAAATCAGTAGGGAAGCCATAATGCATCTGGTATTGATTTACGCGCGGCGATCCGCTTGTATAGGAACCCCTCAGTGTCAGGGCTGAATTAATTTTTCCAGATGTAAGGTCAAAAAGGAAATAGAAGTTGATGTAGTGTTCCGGGTTGATCAAGCGTATAGGTGCCCACGCATCGCGACTGCCTGTCATGTAATCCCAGTAAGTATCAAATCTTAGTGAATTCTGACCACCACCGGTCGGCACATCCACAATACCAGGACTATTATGCATCAGGCGGTTCCAGGTCCAGTTGCCGCCAAATGTCATGCGCTTATGTAATGGCAGTTCCCATTCCAATTCAATGCCTTTGTATGTTCTCTCGTATCCATCAGAGTTTTGCAGGACCCGCATGACAGTTAATTGGCCCGATATGGACTCTGTAAAAAAATCGCCCGGGTAATAGCCAAGGCCATCATTTGACCAGGTGCGATAGACAAAAGTGGCCTTCAGGAATCCGCCGCCGCTCAGATTGCTTCGGAAGCCCACAGAAAATTCTGTCGAAATGGGCTGTTTCCAATCTGGAGACACATCCCACATACTGCCCGCAGCAAGAGTTTTTTGCCCCATCAACCCATAGTTATCTAGGTTCATCAAATCATCTTTATTTACAAGATATGGTTTGTTGGAGCCATCGGGGTTGGGCCTGTTCCAATACATTGTCTGGACATCATTGCTTGGCGCTTGTACCAAATTCTGGTATATATTGGCGGCAATTTTGGAGTGGAATTGCCCCCAGGACACATTAAGCAATCGTCTCTGGTTCCCATACACATCCCACTTGTATTCAAACCTGAATGTGGGTTGCGTATATTTGAGACGAGAGTCATCATTGCCTATTTTCATTTCATAGTTATCAATGCGTAGGCCACCCATGACGCTGTGATAATAATTTATCGTCCAGAGATCGTTTATATAAATTGTATTCATAGTTGTATAGTGAAAGCCTGGAAAATCGCCGGAACGTATGTCCACTCTGGGCGCGAAATTAGCGACCAGCGGATGAGAGTAGGTATAGTTTCCGCCAAAAACCGGCGCGTTTATGATGCCTTTATTCGCAACGCCCCAAGGGTCAATATCGCTCAACATGGCCCTGCTCATATCCCACACAATATACATTCCTCTGTATTGGGAAGCGTCACCACCCCAAGTCCTTGTGTTGACATTGTAAATTTCATTATCGCTCAGTGTGCGGGAGATAAGACCGGGAGCGTAGTACCGTGTTCGCCCTGGCGCGTCGGCTTTTTTTTGCCATTTGAAATCATCACCCTGAAAGCCGACGTCTATTATGTGATTGCCCTTTGCTGTATTTAAAAAATGCTGATAATTGAGTATGAGTGCTGTGTTACCGCCGCCATCGACATCAGCCGCCTGCAGTCCGTTATGGATATAAGTCCCGTAGCCGCGATAAGTGTTAATGTCATAGCCAACATTCAAGTATTGGGGGTCTCCAACGCTGGGCCAAGCGTAGCCGTTTGCCAGGTAGTTATTGAGATCGCCAAGGTCACCACTACGGTCTATCGGGATAAAAGAATTAATTGCGTAAGCTATGATTGGATTCGGATTCTTCCCGGGGGTTCCAAATGCCCACTCTATCCTGCTTTTGGCGTAACGGGTCTCTAAAACGCCAGAAGCGCCAACGAGACCTTTATACGAAAGATTCCAGTTAATTCTTCGCGTTATTTGAACAGAATAATTATTATTATCCAATTCATCAATACCAACGTAATTTACCATATCGCCGTCAAAAACTCCTTTGTATTCGTCCTGCATGTAACTATATTCCAACTGGTGAGACGGATTAATTTGAACATAAAGGGTGTACTGATTATATGAGTTCCAGTCTGACGCAGGAAAGCCAGCGCGTATTCCATTGGCATTGCCAGCGTAAATAAACTGCTCAGCATTTCTTATAACATCGCCATTGGAAGCCTGGTAGTAAGTGCCAACCGTGTTCCTGGCTTCCCCCCACTGACCGTTGCCCATGTCGGATAAGCGAGTGCCTTTATCTATATTCCAGTAAGATTTGGGCGTCAGCTTTGTACCGTAAGCAAAAGTGACATGGTCTTTCCAAATAGGACCCTGGAGTGATAGTTCAAATTCCCTGCTCGTTAGATCTGTAGTGTTGACGCTACTGGTGGTCGAAGTGCCATCGCGCCTTGGATAACCGAATTGGTCAACGGCACTCCAGTAGCTGCGTCCTATGGTGTTCCTCAACGTACCTGTAAATGTGTTGCTGCCCTTAGCTGTCACCATTGAAATGATGCCACCGTCGGTGTTTCCGTAACGTGCGTTGAGGGGCGCCTGAATAACGGCTACGGATTCTATTAGGTCGGGCAAAATAGACAGCCTCATATTGGATCCAGCACTCTGCTCTGTCACTGAGGTGCCGTTTATAAGTGTCTGGGCACCGCGGTTCGAGCCACCGCGTATGGAGATATTGTTATTACCTTCTATGGATGACGTGACCATGCCCGCGACCATAGGAATCATGGCGTTGAGACTTCTGCCGGAAATAGCTTCCAGATGTTCCATGGAATAGACCGTCTGAACAACGGTTTCTGACTTGTCAACAGCGGCTGTGGTCTCACCTGTAATTTTGACAGTTGCTTCCTGCGCGGTCATTTCGATCAATCTGACACTACCATTTGCTGTCTGACCTGCTATTAGGCGCAGTGTCAGTCTGCGGGTTATATAGCCATTGAGCGTGTAGGTAACTGTATATTCGCCGTTGGGCAGGAGTGGCACACGGAATTGTCCATCAGCGTCTGTAGGTACCTGGCGGACGCCAAGCATAGAGGGCGACTCAAGGAGTACACTTACACCTGCCAGCGGCAAATTGTTCTGTGAAGTCACCCTACCTGTCAGAACCGCAGTGGTTGTGTCCTGAGCACATAGACCACCAGCGGCAAGTATTGCCATTAATGGGGTAAATACAAGGTTTTTACGCATAATTTTGTGTCTCCTGAAATCCAGTTAAATTTTCACCGCTAAGGCGAATTCCAAAGCCCAGCCCCTGGAAATCCCTGTTGAGGATTTCCCATATTCTTTCTTTCCGTACTTGGCTGTATCTTTTTCAAAGTAACTTACGGGAGTAAATTCGTAATGCCGCATTCCAAAATTGCGCAGAGACATTTCAAAGACTATCTCTTTGGTCAACTGGCATTTGACGCCCCCAAAAACGCCTGGTACAAACGCGCTGCCCTGTTCTACAAATGTATTTCCGTCATAATTGGGGTAGGCTGGATTTTGTGTGTTGGGCGTGAAATTGAATGTGTAATCTACTTCCGTACTGACTTTGAACATGTCTACACTAAGGCCCGCGAACCACTCGAAATCACTATTGAAATTGGGGATGTGCAGCGGAGCCGAGTAAGCAAGTCTCAGATTGACGCCCTGTCCATATTCTTTACGATTGTCAAATGAATATCTGGGATTCAGACCCGAAATGCCATCATTGGCAAGGATGGGGTTGCTATCCCACGGATAAATGTCATGGTGACGGCCAGGAACGTATTCAAAGGCCAACTCAGCCGAAATAGCTTGCCCTGCGCCGAACATCTTGCGCCTGACTTCGGTGGCCATAGACATGACCTTGTTATCGAAGTGGGTCTTCTGAATATCGCCGGCAGTTAGACCTGCCCGTAGTTTGAAGAAGTAGGTGTAGGGCGAATCAGCCTCTTGAGCACTCAATCCCGATACTCCGATACCCCCCAGCTGAAATGCCAGAAATGTCAGAATGTGTGTTTGTTTGGGTTTTCCCACGGATTTATCTCCTTGTAAAGCCAATAAAAAACCAGCGTTATAGCGCTTCAGCTTGCGTTTAAGAAAGAAACAACGCGTACTTTCCAAACACGAATTGAACAAGGGGCAATTTGGAAGAAAACATTTATATCTTTGTTCCCACCGTGTAAAGGTGGGAACAAAATGTCAAATTGTTCGGACTGAACGAGCATACAGCCTATCCAATGTTGCTTTTGTCAAAACTGAAACGCAGAAAAACTACAACTTCAGT
>JAIRRD010000186.1 GCA_031256155.1 Holophagales bacterium | reverse complement strand
CACCTACACAATCAGATTTGAATGTGGAGAAAAGCGGATTGTGGCCAGATTTGGGATGCTGGAAAAGGAATCAGAATGAACCTCGTAATACAGCAAACAAAACTCGGCGAACTTGATTCTATGCCCGTCAGAAAAGCTGTACTCAAAAACGCAATTCCAACAATTATGGCAATGCTGATGGTGCTTGTGTACAACTTGGCGGACACGTTTTTCATAGGTCTTACTCACGATGATTTTCAAGTGGCGGCGGTATCGCTCGCAACGCCTGTAATTTTGATATTCATGGCGCTGGGCATGGTCTTTGGCATTGGCGGCACATCGGTCATTTCCCGCGCTTTTGGCGAGGGACGAAACGACTATGCCAAAAAAATATCGTCCTTCTGCATTTGGTCGGGTATTGCCGTTGGCATAATCTTTTCCGCGCTGTTCTACATATTCATGGACGATATACTGCGGCTTATCGGCGCAAGCGAAAACACATGGCAACTGACAAAAGACTACTTGAGTATCGTTACGCTTTGCGGGCTGCTCTTCATTGTCGCTCACTGTTTTTCAAATATCCTCCGCGCCGAGGGGCAAGCGACAAAAGCAATGACGGGAATGATGCTGGGGAATGTAATTAACATAATACTGGACCCGCTTATGATACTTACGTTCGGCTGGGGAATTAAAGGGGCGGCGATTGCTACCGTAATAGGAAATCTAATTGGAGTGGCGTACTACGCCGCCTATTTCCTGCGCGGTAAGTCAATGCTGAGTATTCGCCTGAAAGATTTTGAATTCAGGGATAGAATAGCCAAAAGCGTACTCTCCATTGGGATTCCCGTCGCGCTCGGTTCACTGCTTATGAGCCTGTCGCAGGTAGTTATGAACAGCCTTATGGCGGGATATGACGATTTAGCCGTCGCAGCCGCAGGGGTGTCCATGAAGTCCACAATGATTATCGGCATGGTGGCGATTGGTCTGGGACAGGGGATTCAGCCGCTGCTCGGCTATTGCGTGGGCGCCAAAAACTGGGAGCGCTACAAAGAAATTATGAAATTTTCTGTCACATTTGCGGGAATACTATGCGTTACAATAACGATTCTGTGTTTTATTTTTACAGATAAAATCGTCGGCGCGTTTTTGACACAAGACATCGCATTTGCCTACGGTGTTAGATTTACGCGTATTTTGCAGACAACGGCGTTTATGTTCGGCGTGTACTATTGTCTGATAAACGCGCTCCAATCAATGGGCGCGGCGGTAGCCTCATTGATTATCAATATTAGCCGTCAAGGCCTCATCTATATTCCCGCCTTGTTTATTCTGCGAGCAGCTTTCGGTTTTCAGGGACTGATCTGGGCGCAACCCGTGGCGGATATTCTATCGCTCACGCTCTCCCTTATGCTTTTTGCAATGACTTTTAAGAGATTGTCAAAAGAGCGGCACGTTTGGAGTGAGCAGCGATGCGCTTTTTAGGGCAAATGATATAATGCTTGCTGGAGGATTGCCTGTGAAGCACAAGAGAGGGATGCCCTTCTGTGAACTGTCCAAGACTAGGCGTCGCGCTGAATGGTTCAGGATTCGCTGGAAGATTGAGAAAGACCGCGACATCTACGGGGGTCGTTTCACAAGCCCAGACGTCATATTTACGCCGGGCGGTCTGAATTGCAAAGCAGGAGAGGTCATGGGGGAATGGGACTGCCCTGACATCGGCATTTGCACACCGGACTCCCAGATTTGCAACCAGAGCCTTGACTTCTATTTTCTCGGATTGCACAGGCACGAGATCTGGTGCGCTGAGATAGTGACAGCGCGTTGTGAATTCTGGGAGATGGTCGACAGCATAGCCTTTGATAGGGCGTACGCCATGTTGTCCGCTGAACAGAAAGACATGAATTTGTTCGGTATGGGTACGGGTCCGTGCAAACGGGACCGCAACGGGAAGGTGCTGGGCAATGAAATAATCTGGGAGCCACCCCCGTTGTTTCCTGAGTTCGGCGGCCTGTCTTTTGACGACTACACGCAACAACTGGAGCGGGAGATAATCGCAAATGAGCCGCCTGAGATGTTTGAGTGTTTTGAATTTAATCTCACGGAAACGCAGGGACTCGGTCTGAAGATCATTCTGGACGTCAGTGCCATCACCGTCCCACTTGTCAATCAGGTCATAGACCGCTTTTTCGAGATGGGGCGGAAACAATGGAGGAGTAGTAGCCCCATAGCGCGAGACAGACTGCCCGCTCAGTCGCAGATGGACTATTGGCGTTCAGTGCACCAACACCAATGACGCTTTGATGCTGTTTCCACTGGATGGTCGTTGATTTGAGTCTGAGCAGTATTGAGTCACAGGCTCTTACGCCGCCAGCGCATCATCTACATCCTTCAGTGCCGCTCCTATCTCATCATCTGCCTTTTCAAATTCTTTCTGGAGGGCGTCCAACTGCTGGGAGTTTTCCGGCAAGCCGTCCCTGGGATTCTGTTTTAGCAGCGACTTTGCCATGGATGTGATGGTCTTCAGCATCATTTTTATTTCGCGCAAATCTTTTTTCTGGTCTGGTGTCAGAGAACCTTCCCTTGTCTGGTTGACTTTGTTCAGCACTTCTTCCCGCATAGCCTTCAGTTTTTCCACTACTGTCTGACCTTTGAGTTCAATGACCTTCTTCCGGTTATCGGATTCATCGTTCTCATCCCTCTGGTCATCATCTGTCTGGTCGTCCACGGCATCGCTCTCCGCTTTTGCCTCTATGGCGGCGGCTCTTGCCGCTGCTTTCTCAGTGCCGTCAATCTCTGCTTCCGGTGTCTCCGAGTCAATATTTTCGATATTTTCAACATTGTCTACGTTTTCGATGTTTCCACCTTCTGCACCTGCGGTCTGCTCTTCCCCATCGCCGCCAGCATCAACGTTGGGTATTGATATTGCCTCCCCCGCTGACGCATGGCCGCCAGTAGCGCTCTTGACAGCCACAGCAAGGTCTTTGGCGATCTGTGCCGCCTCTTTTGCCAGCATGGCCGCCATGTGCTTGTCGCCCATCATAATGGCAGTGCGCATACTATCCACAATCATCTTCAGCCTTTGCTTAGTGTCGGCAATCTTTTGGCTGAGGTGGTTCTGTTTTGAGGTTTTTTGCAAGTCCTGAAAAAGCGCGTGATTTGCCCTCTCTTCGTCTATGGCTTTCTTCATTCTTTCGCGGTCGGTCTCTTTTTTTGTCTGCAGCAACAATCTGGCTTCCTGGCTGATGCTTACGAGGGGTTCATTGTCCGACGGCCTGGATAGACCGACCGCCGAGGCCAGCGCGTTTTTGAGTGACTGACCCATTAGCTTTGCTGGCTGGGCAAGGGCGTTCCTGACACCCACAGCAGAAAAATGCAGTTCGGACATATTACTCCCTACTCGCTATAGCAATTCCATGTGAAATGTGCCATTTCACACGGAATGAAGTTTGGCGACATTACGAGGTTCATTACGAGAATTTGGCTGAAATTTAAAGGGTTTACAATAATTGAAAACTGCCATAAAATCTTCCCTCTCGAAATTGCGGAACGCAAATTTGAGAGGGAACCGCTATATTTATTATCGGCAGTGACACAGAGTTTGTTTAACACGTTTTCCAGCAACAGTTCAGACAGTTTTGTAATTTTTAGTTAAACCGCTCTATAGCTGTTTTAGCTTGTATTGCTCACTTAACGGCAGGCAAAACTCGCCTGTAGGCAGTACGCGGTCAGGATTTGTTTGCAAATTCCATGACAGTTGGTCTTGTGCTAAAATTCTGTATATTGAAAGGAGGGTCTATGCACGCGAATAACGTATTTACTCTGAGTCGTT
>JAIRRD010000101.1 GCA_031256155.1 Holophagales bacterium | reverse complement strand
GGACTGTTCGTAGAGTAATGCCGCCTTTAGGCGGCGCGTGTTCAAACCGCTTTGAGCGGTTCACAAATACAAGCCTCCGGCTCTGCCGGAGGTTTTTGACTACAATAAGTTAAACCGCTCTATCTTCCTTCGCAGGCTCCGCGTACCATCGCTCTGCCGGAACAGTGCCTGGAACACCCGATACAATACGAGTCGGAGACATGATCTGAACACCATACTGATTGAACGCGTCCTGAATATGCTGGTGCAAGTCACTTTTTACAAATTGGCGCATTTTTGGTTCCACTATCATGTGAACTACAAGTGTGTAATCAACACAAGAATCCGACAGCGCCGTCTGTATGACATATGGAGCAGAGTCTTTGCTTAAGCCTTTAGTATTTTCCGCCGCCATTAGTAGCAGCGCGTGTACTTGGCGCCATGGAGTGTCATAACCCACAGCCACCGCTGTGGATATTCCAATTCCATGTTTATCAGAAATACGGGTGTAGTTATACGTAGTCTGAGCTATAACCACAGAATTGGGTATAATTATTTCTTCGTGCCGAATAGTGCAGAGTTTTGTTGAAAGCATTGTCAGTTCCGAAACAGTGCCCTCAACCTCGCCGATTTTTACATAATCACCGCATTTGAACGAGCGCGCGTACATAATAACAAGGCCGTTCATTGCCTGATTGACTATGCCAGCCGACCCAAAAGAAACAAGCAAACCCACAAAAATGCTCATACTTTTAAAGGCAATGCTTTCATGTCCGGGTATATATGGGTAGGACATGACAACGGCAAATAACCATAGCAACCCAACCACAATGCGGCGGGTCGGCGCGGCAGTATCCTGATGAATCCAGGGAAGAGTGGTTTCGCCGCGTTCAATGGCTTTGAAAATGCTATTGATTAAATGAGTCAGTCCATGAGTGACAAACACGATTATACCAATAGCAAAGAGGCCCGGCAAACTGCGTAAAACGGCCTCGCCCATGTTAATCAACAAATTTGCAAGGCCGCTGCCAAGGGTTCCTGCCCATGACCGGGTGTAAGGGAAGCAGTTCAGTATGTAAATTACACACAAATACGCTACTATTGCGATGATTGCGTAATAAATTATGTAAATAATTGCTTTTAGCCAAGCAGAAACGCGCTGAGGATCAATTACAGAAATACGCCCCAATGAAATTTTGGGCAGTTTCGAAATAGTCAGTTTTACAATCTTGTTTCTGGCAAATTTAGCCGCCCGCCCGATTAACGCCAAAAAGATAAAAAAAACGGCTATCGCGCCCAACGCTTTCAAAATGTTGTGGAAAAGACTTATGTCGTAGGACAGCGCCAGCGTTTTATCAATTTGTTCAACGGCCTGCGAACACAAAGGGAACGCCAGCCCACAGACAATCAGAATAAAACGAAACAATATAGTCATACAAACCTCCAAAACCATCAAAGCAAGAGTTTATAGCAGTTTCATCTCAAAATCGCATTCCGCAATATGGAATCGGTTTATTTTTTCAAAGCCAAATTGCCATGAGTGCGTTAATCTAAGTGTATGTACTTTAACCGCTCCTGAACAAACGACCTCTGCAGGAAGCCCACCCCCACCCCTACTTAATTTAAGGCGGAGGGTTTCATGGAGGGATCACATTCAGGAGCTTCACATGGGCCAGTGGCTCGGGAGCTTTAATGAATTCACTCAATTTTAATCCAACTACGGTTTCAATGGGCATCGGCGACAAGCCAATATCCATTGAAACAGGCCGCATCGCAAAGCAAGCCGCCGGGTCTGTAATAGTGCGACAGGGCGACACCATGGTCATGGTAGCGGTCTGTTACGCAGAGGCCCGTGAAGGTCTTGACTACTTCCCGCTAACCGTTGATTACCGCGAGCCTGTTTCTGCCGCCGGAAAAATTCCAGGCGGTTGGTTTAAACGAGAAGGCAAGGCTACAACAAAAGAGACATTAGTCAGCCGCCTTATTGACCGTCCGTTGCGCCCCCTTTTTGAGGAGGGCTACAATGGCGATACCACTGTCACAGCTCAGGTAATCAGTTTTGACGGACAGCATCAACCGGACACACTAGCTATAGTTGGAGCCTCCGCCGCACTTCTCATCAGTGAAATACCTTTTCACAATGGCGTTGCGGGCGTACGCGTTGGCCGGATAAACGGGGAGTTTGTAATAAATCCAACAGTGTCCCAACGTGCCGCGAGCGATCTTGACCTCGTTGTGGCCGGAACCGAAGAGGCCATCGTCATGGTAGAAGCCGGTGCCCAGGAAGTTCAGGAATCTGACATGGTTGAGGCCCTTCTCTTTGGCCATGCTCAGATTAAAAAACTTGTCAGCCTCCAAAAAGACCTCCAGGCCAAAATCGGCAAAGAGAAATTTACTGTTACCGCACCACAGCGAAATCAGGATATCTATGCCAAAGTTGCCGCCCAATACGCCACACGCTTAATGGAAGCCCTCACCATGAAGGTAAAAATTGATTCCTATAAAGCGATTGACACCCTCAAAAAAGACGCCGCCAAGGAACTGGGCGGAGAAAACGACGCACAGATAGGAGAAGTCAAAGCCTGTTTCGACCTCCTCAAAGAAACACTTTTCCGCAACGCAATTCTAAAACAGGGAATTCGACTGGATGGACGCAAATTTGACCAGATACGTCCCTTGAATATTGAAGTTAGCCTGCTGCCATCCGCCCACGGCAGCGCCCTGTTTACACGCGGCGAAACACAGGCACTGGTAACAACTACGCTCGGCACTGTGGACGATATTCAAATAGTTGACGGCTTAGAGGACGAAGTTCAGAGAAAATTTTACTTACACTATAACTTTCCAGGTTATTCAGTCGGAGAGTGCAAACCGAACCGAGGGCCTGGACGGAGAGAAATCGGACATGGTGCATTGGCCGAAAGGGCCATCGCGGCAATGATGCCCGAAGCCAGCAAAAACCCATACACCGTGCGCGTAGTCTCAGAGATAACTGAATCAAACGGCTCTTCCAGCATGGCCACGATATGCGGCGGAACCCTGTCCCTCATGGACGCCGGTATTCAACTGAAACACCCGGTTGCTGGCGTCGCAATGGGATTGGTTTCCGAAGGGGACAATTACATAATTCTGACTGATATCGCAGGTCAGGAAGATCATTACGGCGACATGGATTTCAAAGTTGCCGGCACAAGAAACGGAATCACAGCACTTCAGATGGACATTAAAATCGCAGGTGTGAACGCTGAACTGCTTACAAAAGCCCTGGATCAAGCCAAAAAAGGCAGATTTGAGCTTTTGGACGCAATGAGTGAAATACTCTCAGAGCCTCGGGGCGAAGTCAGCGCAAATGCCCCCAAGGTCGTAATCATAACAATTCCAAGAGAAAAAATACGCGATGTCATTGGCAAGGGCGGCGCCACAATTCGCGGTATTATTGAAACTTCCGGTTGTCAGGTAAACATTGAGGACGATGGAACCTGTCAAGTTGCCGCGCCGCGTAAAGAGCAACTTGACATTGCCTTAAAGATGATCGGTGACTTGATTCAAACAGCCGAAGTCGGCAAGACATACCTGGGCAGGGTGGCTAAAGTTACTGAGTTTGGCGCTTTTGTAACTATTTTACCCGGCATGGACGGTCTGCTGCATGTTTCCGAAATGGCCCCATATAGAGTTAAAAGCCCTGCGGATGAAGTAACAGAAGACCAGGAAATCCTTGTTAAGTGCATTGGCATTGAGCCAAACGGCAAAATTCGACTAAGCCGCAAGGCCTTACTGCCCCCAGCCGAAGGTCAGGAAAACGACCCCTCCGACACTTCGGATGAAAAGAGCACACGCCGACCGCAAAGACCACGTAATAGATAGTCGTTTTAGCTGTGGAGCATAACAATGCTCCACAGCTAAAACGTGCGGATGTGCCAGACTGCGCCGTAGTGGAGCGAGTCGCCGACAGGCGGGGAGCGCAATGAGAGGCTAAAGCTTATATAGCAATTTTCGCCTTCATAGTCCATTTACGGCGAGCCAAGCTCGCCTATGGACTATGAGCGGCCGTGATTCGCA
>JAIRRD010000065.1 GCA_031256155.1 Holophagales bacterium | reverse complement strand
TCGTTTTCCAGGCGCTTTATCCTGTCAATCACCGTCGGGCGACTTACTCCAAGGCGTTCAGCCAATTCCGCATGGCTTATCCGGCCTTCTTTTTGAAGAAGAGCCAGGATTTTTCGATTAAGGTCATCATTCAAAAGCGATCTGATCATGATTTTATTATACAGCAGTTCCATGTCAAAATCGCATTCCGCGATTTTGACATGGAACTGCTATAGTAATTTACGATCGAAAGTATTGCATGAACTTTCACGAGCCATCCACAGAACAGTGTTTTTTCCTTATAGCCGGGCCGTGCGTACTGGAGGGCAGGCAGCACACTCTTGATATGGCGTCGGCTCTTAAGGACATTGCGGAGCGCAGAAGCATACCTTTTGTTTTTAAGTCCAGTTTTGACAAGGCGAATAGAACCAGTCTGCACAGTTACCGCGGAACTGCTATGGCGGAAGGGTTGGATATATTGGCGGAAGTTCGATCCACACTCAATGTTCCTGTTCTTACAGATGTCCATGAAGCCCGGCAGTGTGCGCTGGTTGCCGCCGCTGTTGATGTTCTGCAAATTCCGGCTTTCCTTTGCCGTCAGACAGATTTGTTGCTGGCCGCCGCTTCAACTGGAAGAACAGTCAATATCAAAAAGGGGCAGTTTCTGGCTCCGTGGGACATGAGACATGCTGTGGAAAAGGTCAAGTCAATACCCCAGGCAGGTTCGGTCTGGGTGACTGAAAGAGGAAATTCTTTTGGTTATGGAAACCTGGTAGTTGATTTTCAATCTTTCCCGCACCTTCGCAAAACGGGCTGTCCTGTGATATTCGATGCCACACACAGCGTTCAAAAGCCCGGGGCGCTGGGCAACGCTACCGGAGGAGCCAGAGAAATGATTCCCACACTTGCAAGAGCTGCTGCTACGTGTACAGACGGATTCTTTTTTGAAGTTCATGACGCGCCGGAAAAAGCTCTGAGTGATGGCCCAAACGTCATGCGGCTGTCAGAATTCGGACAGCTATTGGATGAATTGTTGTTAATTTGGAGAGTGTCCAGAAATGCGGCACTGAAAGAGTAAGGGCGTATAGCAGTTCCATCTGAAATGGCACATTTCACATGGAATTGCTATAATCATTTAGCCCAACCTGCGGTAAGATTGCAAGTTGTCCCAAACGGGGGGTTGTCGAGAGGTGTTTACCGTGGATCTGGTAGTTGATCGCATTTGTCAGGAACTATCATTGCCCCGCGTGGGTGTTGCATCTGTTATGGTACTGTTGAACGAAGGTAACACAGTGCCTTTCATCGCCCGCTACCGCAAAGAAGCCACCGGTTCCCTAGATGAAGTAGCCATTCGCGCCATTGAAGAGAGAATGGCCTACTTCAAGGAGCTGCTGGAAAGGCGCGAAACTGTGCTGAAAACCATTGATAAGGCAGAAAAACTCACACCGGAGCTAAAGTCTAGGATTGAGAATGTCTGGACAAAAACAGAGTTGGAAGACCTGTACCTGCCATACAAGCCTAAAAAACGCACAAAGGCCACTGTTGCCAAAGAGCTTGGTCTTGAATCGCTGCTTGATGAACTCCTGTCAGACGACACAGGAGCGGATCCTTTCATGCTCGCCTCGCCCTATGTCAAAGAGGAACAAGAGGGTTTGCAGACCCCATCTGTTTGTTTGGAAGGCGCGGGGCATATACTGGCGGAACGGCTTGCCGAAAATGCTGAGGCAAGAGCTTGGTTGCGCCAGGAATTTTACGATCATGGAATTTTGACAAGCATACTTCGCGAAGAACGCAAGGAAGGGCAAGAAGCTCTGCGCTTCAAGTCCTACTGGGACTACAGAGAACCCATTCGTAAAATGCCGCCTCACAGAGTGCTTGCGATAAGACGCGCCGAAAAAGAGGACTTGCTCTCCGTCAAATTGATAGTTGAGCGTGAGCGGTTGATTACAGCGCTAGTATCTAAAGTGGAAATTAATCCCAAGTCCGAATACAGAGCCTCACTTCACGCTGTTTGCGAAGACGCGTTTGATCGCCTCCTGGCACCAACTCTGGAAACTGATGTCAGGGTTGACGCAAAGAAAAGGGCTGACGCCGAAGCCATTAAAGTATTTCAGACAAATCTGGATCATCTCCTTTTAGCCCCGCCCGCGGGACAAATGTGTACATTGGGTATTGATCCTGGCATCAGGACGGGCTGTAAATTGGCCATAATAAACCGCCTTGGCCAATTTATGGAAACATCTACCGTGTACCCGCTTGAGCCAAAAAGGGATTTAGAGGGTACAAAGGCGGTATTGAATGAATTAGCAGGCAAGTATCCCCTGGAAGCCATTGCCATTGGCAATGGAACCGGCGGACGTGAAACCGAGGCAATTATTCAGCAATGGCTCACTGATACCGAAAGAAAAGACATTGCCTGTGTGAACGTCAGCGAAGCCGGGGCTTCCGTCTATTCCGCCTCTGAAATCGCACGTGAAGAGTTTCCTGAACTAGACCTGACAATACGCGGCGCAATCAGTATTGCCCGGCGTTTCCAGGACCCGCTTGCGGAACTGGTGAAAGTTGAACCTAAAAGTATTGGTGTTGGTCAGTACCAACATGATGTAAATCAGACACAACTGAAAAAGGGTTTGGATGATTCCGTGGAATCATGTGTCAACCGCGTCGGCGTTGATCTAAACAGCGCCTCTTACAAATTGTTGTCTTATGTTGCTGGTA
This sequence comes from Holophagales bacterium, assembly GCA_031256155.1. Classification (GTDB taxonomy): domain Bacteria; phylum Acidobacteriota; class Holophagae; order Holophagales; family Holophagaceae; genus WRHW01. Next base: position 491 of record JAIRRD010000065.1, on the reverse strand, counting down.
TCGGCGAAACGCTGGCAAAGAATATTGTTCAGTGGAGATATGAAAACGGAGCTTTCCACAAGCGGGAGCAACTGATGGATGTCACCCGCTTTGGCGAAAAATCTTTTCAGCAGGCAGCGGGTTTTTTACGCATCACCGGGGGCGAAAATCCACTGGACGCCAGCGCCGTACACCCCGAATCCTACCCTGTTGTACAGCGCATTTGCCAGATGACGGGTAAAACAGTTCTGGAATTGATTGGCAATGAATCCGTTTTGGATTCTCTTGACCCAAAACTGTTCACAGACAGCCAGTTTGGTGTTGAAACTGTATTGGACATAATGGACGAGCTAAAAAAACCGGGGCGAGACCCAAGGCAAAAATTTGAAATCGTTCGCTTTAACGAAAACATTCACAAGCCTGCTGATTTGGAAGTGGGCATGGAGCTTCAAGGCGTAGTGACAAATGTTACTGATTTCGGCGCGTTTGTTGATATAGGCGTTCATCAGGAT
>JAIRRD010000047.1 GCA_031256155.1 Holophagales bacterium | reverse complement strand
AACCCTGAGTCATTGCCAACGGCTGCCACTGCTCCATGCAGCCAAGCTGCCGCTTGCCGCAGGTTGGTCTGTCCGCAAAGATTTTGTCCGTAACCATCTGATATTGCATCGCCCAATTCTTTTTCCGAAGCGGCACCTAAAATAACAACGTCTAAAGCTGATTCTCTGGCTATTCGCGCAAGCTCGTGAAAATATTCAACAGGCCAGCTCTTAGATGGCCAAACCGATCCCGGCATTAAACAAATATAACTATTTTTGGTTTTGTCAACCTGAATCGCGGGCACATAGTCAGCAAATGAAAGGGAAGGCAAATCAGGCCATCGCTTTGCCAGAGCCGCGTGGTACCGAGCTATAAATGGGCCGCTTGTATTCCAAAATGGCGCATGATGAGTATTAAAAAGAAATTGGCCGCCATCGCTGACACCAATGCGTTCTGGAACACCGGCGAGCCATGCCGCTATAGCCGGTCTGAGTGATTTTGGGAAATGTATTGACCTGGCGGCTCTGTTTTCCTTGAACACTTTATACAGATCAATGACCCCGTACTTTTTGGTTTCGGGAACCACGCAATCCGCCAGTTCATGGTCTTGAACCAGGGAGACAGTATGCGCTGGTCCTGAAACAACCAGCGGGCCAATGCCCATTTGGCGGAGCAGCCGCAGGATTGGGAACTGCATTACAGCATCGCCCACAAAGCGCGGGAAACGAACCCATGTGGCGTCTAGCGGGATTGGCACAAGTGAACCCATTTAATTCGCACAGCGCAAATCCCCCAAAAATTTAATTATAGCAGTTAAACCGCTATGCTGGGATTCGCTTGCGAATCACAGCCGCTCATAGTCCATAGGTGAGCCTGGCTCGCCGTAAATGGACTATGAAAGCGAAAATTGCTATATTGTATAGCGGTTCAACTTATTGTAGGTGAACCGCTATGTCAGGATTTGTGTGCAAATCCTGACTGTGTATTGCTTGCAGGGGGCTTTGCTCGCCGTTAAACGAGCGGTACAAGCGAAAATGGCTATAAATTGAACTGCCCTGTCTTTCAAGAGGTTTGTTATGCTTGCACATTGCGGCATTTTTTTGATTTCGGCTGTCTGTCTCGCCCAAGCGCCCACGCCTGCTATCTCCTTTGAAAAAAAGCACCATAATTTCGGCAAAATCTTTCAGGATAAAAAGGTGTCCTACAAGTACAAGGTAAAAAACAGCGGGAGTGCGCCGCTCCATATAATAGACGTCCTGACTTCATGCGGATGCACTTATACTGTGACGGGACAGCGGCAGATACCGCCCGGAGAAAGCACTTTCATAGAGGTTCAGTTTGATCCGACCGGTATAATCGGAGCCATTCACAAATCGGTGGAAGTGATTTCCAATGACCCTTCCAGCCCAAACACCCAATTGACTTTTGAAGCCGGCGTTATACGCGAGATAATGCCCAGCACAACAGTCGTATTTTTTAATGGAATTTCGCGATCAGCTTCGGACTCCTCTAATATCCGCCTGGAATCGGGAAACGAGCAGCCGGTTGTTGTTACAGATGTAAAAATTCAGGGTGCGCCATATTTATCCTGCAATCCACAAAGCGATGGCAATGATGTCATTTTGAATATTGCTATTGACGGGCGGCTGATTCCAAAACAGAGCTTTCATGGGACGGACATTTTGACTGTACGCACTACCAATATGAAAGTCCCGTTATTGCACTTCACTGTTCAATGGCATGTGGAATCGCTCATAGCCGCTACGCCTGACCGAATAACATGGACCGGTGCGCCGGGGAAAGAATTCAGAACCACTCTCAGCTTGAGACACACCAAGGGCAAACCATTCAGAATTCTGGATGCAAAATCCAGCTCATTTCTCATAAAAGCGGTCGGATTCAGCAAAGACAGCGCGTTGGAGCAAAAATTCGACGTGGTTCTTTCCCCAAAAGCAAAAGCTGGCGCACTACATGAAAAATTGACCATAAAGTTCAATGACCCTGATCTGCCAAGGTTAGAAATCGGCATCGTGGCGATTCTGCGCTGATGGCTTTATTGTTTGGATGATATGTGATTACTTCTGATCGTTTTCAAAGACTGGCCGTTGTTTTGGGTATGCTGTGCCTTGCCATGATATGGGGCGGCACATTCGCCGGTATGAAGTTTGTCCTGCAGGCGGGAGTTTCTGTGGGCGCGTTGCTGGCAATACGCTTCATGCTTGGCGGTATTTGTCTGGCCGCCATAGTGTTGCTACTGCGAAAAACATTTGACAGGCAAAGCATTACAGACGGATTGATACTTGGGTTGATACTGACGGCTATATTCTGGCTGCAAGTTGACGGACTCAGATTCACCACCACCAGCAAGAGCGGATTCATTACCGGTCTGGTTGTAATTTTTACTCCTCTGGTCAGCTTGCTGCTTGGAGAAAGGTTCAGACACTCTCACGGACTTGGCGCCATGCTGGCTTTTGTCGGGCTTTTCCTTTTGGTGAGAGACCCATCCGCTCCTTTTGGCGGGTGGAACAGGGGCGATACAGAGACATTAATATGCGCGGTTTTATGCGGCTTTCACATTGCTCTGACCTCCCGCATGTCGCGCCGCAGTTCC
>JAIRRD010000010.1 GCA_031256155.1 Holophagales bacterium | reverse complement strand
AAAAGAACCGCAGCCAGCGCAATGAATTTCTGACCAAGTACCTTGAGAGCAGGGGTTTGGTCTTGCTGGCAAAAGACGAGGGGCTGGACAGCGACCCCAAAATAAAACTTCAACTTGATGAAGCAGTCACACAGATATATGCTCAGGCCATTCTTGAACGCCGTATGCCCAAAGACGAACCCACAGATGCTCAACTGAGGGCCATTTACAATGAAATTGCCGAAAAGCAAAGAGCAATGGGACAGGGCCTCCCTCCCTTTGAAGAAGCCAAACCCCACCTTCCGGCGCTCTGGCAGCAAAAACAGCAGCAAGAAGTTGGGGAAAACCTGATAAAAGAAATCAAAATAAAATATCCGATAACTATCGCGGATGAATATAAGGCCGCAATATAGTTGATGCCAAGCGAGGGAAGTTGGAGCGTTGCGTTCCTGACTTTTGGGGTTGCTATAATTTTGACATCAGTACATTTTTGCTTTATCTCAAAATTGCGTTCCGCAATTTTGAGGTGGAAGTTATTGCTATATTCGAGCCATCATGAAACTACCACTAGTCGCCATTTGCGGACGTCCCAATGTGGGTAAATCCACGCTGTTTAACAGAATTACACGCAGTCGCGCTGCGTTAGTCCATGACTTACCTGGGATGACGCGCGACCGTTCATACGGGCGCGTTGTCTGTTTAAACGATTCAGGCGACCCATTTGAAGTGTTTGACTTGATAGACACAGGCGGATTGGATTTTGAAGGTGGTGATGTAATCACTCAGGGCATTACGCGCATGGCGGAGAGCGCTCTTAAAGAAGCCCATGTAATTCTGCTGATGGCTGATGGTCACGCTGGCTTTACTGCGGGCGATGCTGAAATCGCGCAGAAGGTTATGCGTCTTGGCAAACCAATCATTTTAGTAGTCAACAAACTGGATGGTATGAAAGGTGGTGTGCCGGACGGGGCTTTTTATGAGTTTGGCTTTGAGGAAATTCATGTAGTAAGTTCCACTCACGGCGATGGCGTTGCCGATCTGCTGGAATCCGTTGTAAATGCGCTGCCCTTTCACCGCACACCTAACGAAATAGAGGAATGTGACAAGGCTGATGAATTGAGACTTGCTGTTATCGGTCGTCCAAATGTAGGCAAGTCAAGCCTTACAAATTGTCTGTTGGGCTTTGAACGCAGTCTGGTCAGCGAAATTGCAGGAACCACGAGAGATGCCGTTGACACAATATTTAAGCGCGATGATGTGGTTTATCGCCTGATAGACACGGCTGGGATCAGGCGCAAGGGGAAAACTACTGAAGGTGCGGAAATACTGTCCATTTTGAAAGCCAAACAGGCAATGGCCAGAGCCGATGTCAGCTTTTTATTGATAGACGCCTTGGAAGGTGTAACACACCAAGACGCTGTTATAGCCGGATACGCCCAGGATGCGGGCGCTGCTGTGATTCTTGTGATAAACAAATGGGATGCCGTTGAAAAAGACGGATATACAGCCATACAAATGGAAGAGCGTATCAGGCGCGATCTGGGTTTTATTCAGCACGCTCCGCTTATTTTTGTTTCAGCCCTCACTGGGCAGAGAGTTTCCAAGTTGTTTAAATTAGCCCATGAAGTCGCAAATTCCCACTCAAGGAGGATTCCCACAGGGGAGCTGAACCGCTTTTTGCGTGAATCCGTAGCTGCTATGAGTCCCCATGTTTCTGATGGCAAACTTCCAAAGTTGTTTTTTATGACGCAAGTCGGCGTCAGACCCCCAAGCTTTGTCATTAAGGCAAATACGAGCAATATTCACTTCAGTTACCTTCGCTATCTGGAAAATCGGCTACGCGATGAATTCAATTTTATAGGCACGCCAATACGATTTTCATTACAGAAAAAGCAAAAAGGGGATGAGCCTGTTCGAGGCAAAGCCAGAGTCCGAAAGATTTTGGACGTTGGAGAAGGTCTGAAACCCAGCCGCAAATAGCCATATAGCAATTCCCTTTGGAAATGGCACATTTTACATGGAATCGCTATATACTTGACATTGTTTCGATTTTTGGGAACGCATCTTAAATGGTTACATCGGAGAAATACTCTCTTAATGGATAACAAACGCGCAATAGTAATGGTCGTGGATGACAACATCGCAAATCTGATGGTTGCGAAAAATGCTCTTGCGCAGTTTTATAACGTGTTCACTATGTCATCGGCGGCAAAAATGTTTTCCTTACTTGAGCGCAACAAGCCTGATCTGATATTGCTTGATATGGATATGCCAGAAATGGATGGTTTTGAAGCTGTAAAAATCCTCAAAGCTAAGCCCGACACGCGCAATATCCCCGTCATTTTTCTGACTGCTAAAGAGGACGCAGAAAGTGAGCTGGAAAGCCTCATTCTGGGAGCCATTGACTATATATCAAAACCATTTATGCCTCAGCTTCTCCACAAAAGAGTGGAGTTACACTTGACTGTTGAGGCTCAGAAACTGCGTCTGGAACATCAGGCGGAGGAGTTGGAAGCCCGTGTGATGGAAGTAAAACATCTCAATGAAAACCTTCAGAAGATGGTTGAGGAAAAGACCAACAACATCCTTAAACTGCAAAGTGCTATCTTCAGGAGCATGGCCAATCTGGTGGAAAGCCGGGATGATGTCACCGGCAAACACATAGAACGCACGCAACGGGTTTTAAAGGTACTGATGCAAAAACTGCGTGAGGATAGCCCTTACCAGGATCAGGTGCAGGGCTGGGATGTTGGACTAATGCTTGAATCGTCCCAGCTTCACGACTTAGGCAAGATCGCCATCTCGGACAATATACTAAAAAAACCGGGTCTCCTCACGGCGGAGGAATTTGAAGAAATTAAAAAACATGTGGAATTTGGCATCAAAATCATTGAACTCATGAAAACTGAAGTGCCTGACGCCGATTTATTGAAGTACGCGAAAATTTTTGCCGAGACGCACCATGAAAAATGGGATGGTAGCGGTTATCCCAATGGGCTGTCTGGCGAAAATATTCCGTTGCTTGGAAGGCTCATGGCCGTGGCTGATGTGTACGATGCACTCATTTCCGAACGCCCTTACAAAAAAGCCCTCCCTCATGAAGAAGCTGTTCAGATCATCCTTAAGGAAAGAGGAAGCCACTTTGACCCTGTACTTGTTGATGTGTTTGAGCAGGTGGCCGATCAATTCGCCATACCAACGTACTTCCTTTTGAAACCTTAGCCCTGCGAGGGACGTATGGAGAGAATAAAATTTTTTTTTCAATCGTATTTATTGTTGCTATTCTTTACCATTTCCGGCTTAACTGTGCTTATCGCATCACTGACCTCAAATCACCTGCTCTCTCAATATTATTGTGGTGTTGACATCAATGACAAATATATGCTGGACTTGCAAAGACATGAGAAATTCCTTTCCATTACGGAACTGATATCGGCCATCATCGTTTTTGGTGTTGGTACGTTCGGGTTCATCAAGTACCGTCATGAAGCCAATGCGGCTAAACGCGCCAGCGCGGCTAAAAGCCGTTTTTTATCTCGCATGAGTCATGAGATACGTACGCCTATGAACGCCATAATTGGAATAAGCGATTTGGCCGTGAGGGACTACGGGAGGCCGCAGGGATTGGAGCATATAGCTAATATCAGGCAGGCTGGAATCAATTTGCTTGCCATCATCAACGGTATTTTGGATCTCTCGGCTGTAGAGTCCGGTAAAAACCGCTTTATCATCGCGCCATACAGTGTAGATTCTCTTTTCAACAACGTAATCACCTTAACGCGGATGAGAATGAAGACCGAATACACAAAAGACCTGAATTTCATTATTGACATAGCCCCTGATATACCCGATCTCATGAATGGCGATGAGACGCGAGTGAGAGAGATTCTGTTAAATCTTTTGTCTAACGCTATTAAATACACAAATAAGGGTTTCATAAAATTCACGGCTCGCTGTCAGCGTGGGGGCAGGGACAATGTTGAATTGATTTTTGAAGTCTCCGACAGCGGCATGGGCATAAAACCAAAGGATATCAGCCGTCTTTTCACGGACTTTTCAAGAATTGAAGACAAATATACTGACAATATTGAGGGCACAGGACTGGGTCTCTCAATCGCCCGTGTTCTCTGCCGCGCAATGGGCGGCGATATCAGAGTGGAGAGCGAATACGGCACGGGATCAATATTCACGGCCACTATCCGGCAGCAGGTCGGGATGGGCAGTACCCTTCTTGGTGTTTTTGAAGACAAACTTCCTGTTATAGCGAAACCGGAGGCAGTCAACTTTATTGCGCCTGATTTTCGTGTTCTGGTCGTGGATGACATAGAAATGAATCTGAAGGTAGCCAAAGGATTTCTTGCACCTTATCGTATAAAGACAGATTCTTGCTTGAGCGGAAAGGAAGCTATATCGCTGATTCAGGAGCGCGAGTACGATCTTGTGCTGATGGATCACATGATGCCCGATTTAGACGGTTTTGAGGCAATTGCGGCTATTCGCGCTCTTGGCGAACGCTTCGAGAGATTGCCTATCGTGGCGTTTACAGCGAATGTTGTACTCGAAACGCGAGACTCTTTCCTGAAAAACGGCTTCAACGACTTTTTGTCCAAGCCACTGGAAATGTCAGACCTGAATGAACTTGTCGAAAGATGGGTTCCGCTTGAAAAGCGAATATCTGTCGGCACGCGTGGCGATATCAGCACTACGGCGAAAGACGAGCTACCCGAAGAAAAACTTGTTATGATTGATGGGCTGGATGTTCTCAAGGGCATTGTAATGACAGGCGGGACTAATGCCGCCTACAAGGATGTACTGGAACTTTACTGCCGCGACGCGAAAGCAAGAATTGAATTTTTGAATGCCCCTTACGCTAAAGACAATCTTAAAAAATTTATTACACAGGTACACGCCCTGAAAAGCGCATCGGCCAGTATCGGTGCAGGTGACTTGTACGAGGAGGCCAAGGCACTGGAAAATGCTGGAAGACGCAATGATATAACTTTTATACGCGAACGTATAGATGAGTTCCGCGGTCAGCTTGCTTACATGATTAAGCGCATTGACGCAGCCTTCATCACTGATAGGGAATTGGCACCGCGCACCAAAGGTGAGAGAACCGATAAAAAGACGCTTGACGGCAAAACTGTCTCCATTCTCCTGAACCTGAGAAAAGCTCTGGAAACAGAAAATGTAGGCATGGCCGACAGGCTCTTGGCTGAACTTTTTTCAATACATCTTGACAACGAAACCCACAAGATGGTGTCAAATGTTTTTGACCTGGTGCTACTATCAGAATTTCATGATGCTGCAGAAGTACTTGCCAATGCTGTAAAAAATCAGGGAGCTGAACCGCTATAAAAGAGAATTCTAATCAACACTCTCGGTTTCCATATTGAAGTTGCGAAACTGAATTTTGATATGGAACCACTATAGTATAAACTGTCTTGCGTGAAATGCTCTGACGAGCGCACTCTTGGTGATTTTCGATATGTCCTCTTCGCGCCTACCTTTTACGGTTGGCATATTTGATTCGGGTGTTGGAGGTCTCTCAGTCCTGAGAGCGGTTAGAGCGTTGCGTTCAGACGTTAACATTTGCTTCGTGGCAGATCAAGCCCATGTTCCCTACGGTCCCAGACCCTTGGAACAAGTGGGGGAGTTTGCGATGGGCATAACGAACTACTTACTTGAGAAGGGAGCGGATTTAATTGTTGTGGCCTGCAACGCTGCCTCGGCCGCTGCATTACATAGCTTACGCGAAAATTTCCCCCAAATCACGTTTGTAGGCATGGAACCTGCTGTAAAACCCGCTGTCAACTTGTCGAATTCCGGTACTGTTGGAGTTTTGGCCACTCCAGCCACATTTCAAGGTAAGCTGTACGCTTCTGTGATAGAGCGTTTTGCTAGCAACATAAAAGTTATGACAAGCACATGTACGGGCTTGGTTCAGCGCATTGAAATCGGTGATTTGGATGGCTTGCTAACCAGATCAATTTTAGAAGAAGCATTGAACCCAATGCTCAAAGCCGGTGCGGATTCAATAGTTCTTGGCTGTACTCACTATCCTTTTGTTATTCCCCTCATAAAATCAATCGTGGGGCCTAACGTGGAAATAATTGATCCATCCCCTGCTGTTGCCCGCCAAATTGATAAGCTGCTCAATGAAAAGATGCCCAATACAAAAATTGCGCCTCTGTTGGGTTGCGTACAATTTTGCACGACAGGCAGTCCAGCAAAATTGAGCGAACTCTTATCTGTACTCATTAATGAACCGCACCCCGTCCACGCTTTGAAGTGGGAAAGCAACAAGTTGATTCATGCTTTGATTGATACC